>JANWYM010000483.1 GCA_025055355.1 Abditibacteriales bacterium | reverse complement strand
CTGAGTCTGCTTGCTATCGGGTTGAACGAACATACGCGTCCCATGCGGACCGATTGGCGGTGGAGTTCAGAAAAACGTGCTTCGGGGGAGGTCATTTACACGCTCAGGGATTATGCGCACGTGGAGGGATAATGGGAGTTAGGCGGTTGCCGTCGTTCCTTTCCCTTCAACCCCTCCCCCACGACAGTCTCATGCAGCGGGGATGGCGGGGATGGGTTCGCTCCGCATTGGTGGTAAGCCCCCTCAAGTTCTAAGGAATGCTTCGCCTCTACTGTATCGCCATCAGGAACGTATTGATGCTTTCTGCCTGCTCTTTGAGGTGCGCCATACATCGGTCGAAGGCATCGGGGGGTAACTGGGCGAGCGATTGCGCCTCCGCCAACCTTGCCTCCTCCCAGACGTGGGCGAACAGGCTGGGGAACACCTCATGGGCTGCGAAGTTAGCGACATGCACCAGAGCGCATAGCGCGCGGTGCTCTGCCGCTGCTTGGGTCGGCTCGTGGTGATAGCGAATCGCTTGAACGTAGTCAGCCGGTAGCGACCAGTTCTCCGCCATCACGCCGCCCGCCCCCGTGTGTGGATAACGCAACACTCGCGTCTCCGCTTCGCAACTGGTGATCGCCTCCTGGTGCTGGAGGCGGAGCACGCGAAAGTATGCGCCTTCCCAGAGGGACGCGAACGCCAACTTGCCGATGTCGTGCAGCAGTCCCGCCATGAACGACACCTCGGTGGGCAGTTGCGCCTCCTGCGCCAGCCACTTCGCACCCATCGCTGTCGCGATTGAGTGCCGCCAGAAGCCTTGCAGGTCCAAGCGGCGCGTGCGGAACAGGTCGAACATCGAGATGCTTAACGACAAAGAGAGAATCTGGTTGAAACCCACAACCCCAATCGCGTGCTCAATTGTGGTGATCTCCTGCGAGAACCCATAAAGCGCGGAGTTCGCAGCGCGCAAAATCTTAGCCGAGAGCGCGGGGTCACGGACGATGACGGCTTCCACGTCCTTTGCTGATGAGCGCGCATCGCGCACAACCTCCAGCATCCGTGCTGCTAACTCCGGCAAGGTGGGCAACTCTTTTAAGCGGCAGAGGTGGATACATATTTCCTCCTGAGCGCCTCCTCTATCTATCACGCCAGTCGGCGAGGCTCCACTGTATCGCTGTCCTCTCAAAACGACATGCCTCCATCCTACACGAAGTATCCTCCCTTACCTCCATTATCGGCAATCCGTGTGGACAAAGTTAATCGAGAGGTGGCGTCCAACCTTTGCGTCACGCCTGTGCAGAACCCGCCGCCCTGAAGGACCTGATGGAAAACGGCGCCAGAGGACCCGCGACGCCGTCGCGGACAGACCTGTCATGACTCGCTCAAATCATCCCACCCGCACCGTCTTACCTGTGCGCACCGATTCGGCTTCCTTCCAACACAATCGCAGCGCGGCGAGCGCGCCTTCGCCTGAGAGCGTGGCGGGGTCTTTGCCTTTGCTGATCACATCCACCGCATACTGAATTTCATCCACGAAGGCATCCACCGGTCCGAGGGCTTTGAGTTTGGGCTGCGTCACCTTGCCGTCAGCCGTGTAAAGCGTCAGCGGCTGCCCGTCGCCGTAAGAGAGCATCGCGTTCTCCAAGTAAATCTCGTAGCCATGCGTGAACGGACGCCCCTTCTGCGACATCCCGCCGCAGGTGCAGGAGACCGTCAGGTCGTGGTCGTCGAAGATGTAGTTCGTGCTGACATATTGAACGTAATTCCCCGTCGTGAGAATGCCGCGCGAGAAGACCGCCTTCGGCACACCGCAGAGGAGTTGGATGAAATGCGTGTCGTGGATGTGCAAGTCAATCCCCATGCCGCCGCTTTTCTGCACGTCCATCAAATCCGGCGCCCAGGTGGGCTTGGAGATAATCCGCTTGAAATGCCCTCCCAACAACTTGCCGTATTTGCCGCTTTTGACGGCTTCCAGCGCGTAGGCGAACTCCGCGAAGAACGGCAGCACCTGCGCGACGAGTAGATGCTTGCCCGCCTGCTGGGCGGCTCTCACCATCGCCTCACCGTCCTTGAGTTGCACCGCGATCGGTTTCTCGACCAGCACATGCTTGCCCGCTTTGAGTGCAGCAATCGTCACCTCTTTGTGCAGGTGGTTGGGGAGCGTGACGTCCACCATATCAATCGTCGGGTCGTGGAGGAGGTCCTCCCACTTCTCGTAGGTCTTCACTCCCGTCAGATTCTCCTGGGCGTCCCCGCGCGGACCGAAGTTGCCCTGAATCCCCGACCAATCGCCCGCCAGTTTCTTGGGGTCGCGGGTGCAAATCGCGGCTAACCGCGCGCCCCTCACCTTGCGCGCCGCGCCCTTGCCCCACAGCGCATACGCATGAATCATCCCCATGAACCCAATGCCTACAATCCCGATGTTGACCATAAACACTGCCTCCTTCTCTGGCGAAAGTTACCTGGTCTCTTTTGATTCGATGGTGGGAGGGACGTTTCCTTTCCGTCGGCGGCGGTGTTGCCAATACCATCGCAGGTCGAGCCAAGAATGGTAGGGCAACACAAGGGCATCCAGCGGCAGGAGCGCGAAGTTGCCCGCCCAGAAGTTGCGCCACAGAAAAAAGCGCGTGCGGCGGGCGTTCTTCTCGAGACGTTTCAACAGCGGCAGCAAGCGGGTGGGAGGAGGCAGCGAGAAGAAATCCCACTGCCACATGGTGCGCACCGCCGATAGCGGCGTGTCACGGTGCAGGTGCCACACCACCGCCGCCGGGTCGTAAATCAGCCTCCCGCCGGCTTTCATCATTCGGGTGCTGAGGTCGACGTCCTCGAAACTGCGCCGGTAGATTTCGTTGTAGCCACCGACGGACAGCAGCGCTTCCCGGTGGAAGACACTGTTGGAGCCGTAAAGAAACGGTGGGGTGACCAGAAGTTGCGTGCCGTGCGTTTGCGTCAAATAGTGGGCGCGCCAACGGTCGGCAAGCGACTGCTGAAACTTCTCCTTCATCTGCCCGCCTGCGCCGACCACGCCGGGCTGCCCGATGTGCCGCAGCAGCGTTTCCAACCACTGCGGTTCGGGGACGCAATCGGCGTTGACCGTCGCCACCCAATCCCCTCTGACCGCGTGTAACCCCGTGTTCCGCGCCGCCCCCACGCCGCGATTCTGCTCATGCCGAACGACGCGCACGCCGCAGCGCGCCGCTATCGCGCCCGTTTCGTCCTCGCTCCCGTCATCCACGACCACGACCTCATCCGGCGGACGCGTCTGCGCGAAGACGTGCTCCAAACACTGCCGAATGGTGCGCGCGGTATTGTAAGCGGGCACGTAGAGACTCACCATCGCCATCGCCCTTTTCCTCCCCATCGCCGGCACCTGCGCCCCGCCAGGGGCGTTCCCGCGCCGCATCGTCGCAGGCTATCCCACCTCCTGTCCCAACGAGTCGGGAGGGCATCTGGGAGACAACCCGACGCAACGCGGCAAACGCCCTGATAGCGTTGATGCCCCAAAAAACGGTGAGTCCATGAGTCGCTGCCATGTCTGCATGACACCACGGCGACCCATAGACCCACGCCAAAAGAGCGACCGACTAACGGCTTGGGCTTCCGCCTGAGAGCGTGTATAAAAACCCCTCCTCCCGCTCCTTGGGGGAGGCAAACGTCGTTCTCATACACACCCTCATTGACAGCATCATGAGCCTTTGGAAGAGGAATCGTCTTTCTTCGCTTTTTCTTCGTGGAGGAAAAATCTAAAGTTCTTGAGGGGTTTTTGCCCCCC
>JANWYM010000482.1 GCA_025055355.1 Abditibacteriales bacterium | reverse complement strand
TGGCACGTTGGCACGTTGGCACGTTGACACGTTGGCACGTTGACACGTTGGCAGGTTGCACGTTGGCAGGTTGCACGTTGGAACGTTAGAACGTTCAACGTGCGAACGTGCCAACCTGCCAACCTGCCAACGTTCCAACGTTCCAACGTGCGAACGTGCGAACGTGCGAACGTGCCAACGTTCCAACGTGCCAACGTTCCAACGTGCCAACGTGCTAACGTGCTGACTGAATCAGCGCCGCACGACCGTCCGCATCATCTTTACTTCCGCCCCCTCTTCATCCCGCGCGCGCAGTTCAACGAAGTAGATACCACGCGGGGCGGGGCTGCCGTTCTGCTGCCGCCCCTCCCAGAAGAGGCTGCCGACCGCGCTGGCATGGACAGGCGCGAAGGAGCGCACGACCTTGCCGGTGGGCGTGAACACGCGCCCCTCGACCACGGCGGGTTGGGTCAACCAGTAATGAATCATCACGCCCTCACCCGCCGGCGTGGCTTGCATCCGTGCAATGAGCAGACGCGGCTTGCCGCCCCCTTTGCTGTTCCCCGTCGTTACCTGCAGTCCCCTGGCGTTCTCATCGTAGAGGCGCGCCGTCTGCACGCGCAAAGGTGTCCGCGACACAGCGGCAGTTTTCCGCCGAGGGGCGAAGACAATCTCCGCCACCGTCCCTCGTCTGCGTCCCAACTCATCGCTACCTGCGAAGGCAATCTGCACCACGCCTTGCTGGTTGTCCACGCGGCTGCTGAAGAGGACACCGTTCATCTCCTTACTCGGCTGCACCTCGACGACCTGCCCGGCGGCGGCATTGAAGGTCAGGGTCATGTCACCCCCCGCCACGCCGCGCAGGTCATCTACCACCAGCGGGACGACGAGGTGCCCGTTCCGTTCGCGCTGGAACGTTGACACGTTGACATGTTTCGACGTTCCAACGTTCCGACGTTCCAACGTGCCAACGCTTACCAGCACCCGCTGCGCCCCTCCCGTCGTCGGGGTGAAGGGGAAGGGGTTGCTGGTGTTCGTCCCGACCGTCACGGTGACGCCAGTGATGCCCGCACCCGTCGGGACTTGGGCGACGATTTGCGTGTCGCTCCACGTGACCACCGTGGCGTTGACACCGCCCACTGCGACGGTGCTGCTCCCCTGCGTCGCACCGAAGTTCCAGCCGATGATGGAAATCAGGCTCCCCTCCCGCGCGCTGCGCGGCTCCACGTCGTAAACCACCGGCATTCCTGCCGCCGCCCGCAGAATCAGAATGCCGTCAGCGGAGTTGGTGGCGCTGTCGCCGTTGAGGTCCGACAGCAGCAGTTCCTCTGCCGTGTAAGGCGGTCCATGCGGCGGGGTGCCGGGCGGGTTGACGATGGGCAGGTTGACCGCCATGCGCAGGGCAAGGATGGCATCCCCCGCGTTGGGCGGCGGTCCCGAGCGATCAATGTCGCCGCGCGGCGCGAACACCGTCAACTGCCCGTTGACGCGGGTGAGAGGCATGGCGGTCCCCGCGCTGTCGCGCAAAGCGGTCGCGGCATCGAAGGTCAGCCCTGTGTTCGCCCCGAAGGTGGCACTACCCGGCACGTTACCCACGAGGAAGAGCAGCGTCCCCTCCGTGGAGGAGGAGGAAGCTGACGGCAGGTCGAAGTCCACCTGCGCCCGCCCGATGACGTTGTTGAAGGTTTTGGTGAGCGTCGCCCCCGTTGTGATGGGTGTCGTCTGGGCGTCCGTGAGGTTCAGGACGGCTGGGTCGTAGGTGATGACGAGGGATCCCGATTTGATGCCGAAGGGGTTGTCTATCAGAATGGGGATGAGCAGCGTCGCGCTTGGCACCCCCCGCGCACCAGTAGGCAGGGTAAGGGTCTTGCCTAACACCACCCCGCTGAAGGAGCGCGGCGTCCCGATGGGGTTGCCGACCAAGTCGAACACACTCCCTGCGTTGACCGCGATGGTGAACGCGCTCCCCGTCGGCAGCGACGACGCATCCGGCAGGTTCAGGGCGACTGAACGGGACACCGCCTCGTAGGCAGCGATCGTCTCGCCGGGCAGCGGAGCGCCGTTGAGTTGATAGTTTGCTGGGCTCTCCACCTCCGCGCGGCGCATGTCTTTGGAGAAAAAGACGCGCACCTGCAAATTAGTCGCAGAGGCATTGACGACGATGGGCGGGATGGTATCCCGCACGAAGCCGCCCGCGACGTTCCCGCGCCCGTCCTGAATCATCGCGTCCCCGCCCACGCTGCGCACCGACGCCAGCGTTACGCGATAGCTCGCCCCCGTCAGCAGCGTTAGACCGCTGATTGTCACCGAGTTATCGCTGGGGTTCCACGTGAAGGTCGCCCCACTGAGGTCAATCGGGTTACCGATGGGGCTTTCGGCGGTGTAGTTGACCGGGTTGGTCACGTCCCCCACATTCATCGGCAGCGAGAAGGTGATTTTCAGGAAGGTATTACCCGCGTCGCCCGCCACCACCGTCGGCGGCAGCGGCGTCCCAGAAGGTGGAGCACTGCGATACGGACGCACCACCACCTGCCCCCGCGCTGGGTCGTCCTGCAAATCGAAGATGCGTGACAGATTAACCGAGCCTGCATCTAACTCCGCCGTCGTCGTCGGTCCCCAGTAGTTGTTAGGCACATTAGCGGAATCGGGGATGAGATGCCGCCAATCTATCCCGCTGCGGTTGCCGAAGATGTTGTTATCGGTGAAGCCGCTGATAATGCCTGGCGCATCGCCCTCAAACCGAATCCCATCCCCCCCGTTATCGGTAAACGCGCTCGCGTGCACGTCGAAGAGCCGCGTGCCAGAACTCCCAACGGAGAAACGCACACCATCTTGCCGGTTACCGGAGATGGCAGTATTGGCTATCTCGATGAGGTCTGTGCCACTATTTATAGTTGGAAAGTCCACCGCCACCCCGTCGAACAACTGCCGATTGTTCTGGGTGATGAGGCAGTTGGTGATGTGCACCTCCTCATTCCCGCCGTTATCCATAAAAACCCGTATCGCCAGCCCCCCCTGGCGCACAAAGGTGCAGCGCGTGAGAGCCGTCACTGAAGGGCTGACGGTAGCGTTGTTATGAAACACCCCACGCATGTTCTCGGTGAAGGTTGTGTCCTGAATGTTAAGGACGGGACCATACATGACGACCGCCCAATCGCCAACGTTTTGAGCAAAAAGGCAACCCCTCAGGTTGATGGCAGCGGGGATCGCCCCGCTCCCACCTAAGACACTGAGCGAGTCACCCAGTATCACCAACTTGCGGCAGCGGCGCCAGGTGCAGTTGACAAAGTTATAGGTCCCTTGCGACAGATACATCGCAAGGTTTTGCCCATCGAGGGCGATGTCCTCGAAGGTGCAGTCGGTGAAGTTCGCCGTGCCAGTAATGATGGCGGCAAAGGCGTAGTCGCCAATATCTCGCATGGTGCAGCGGGTGAAGTTGACGTTGGCGGTGCGGGCTAAAACCGCGTGGTCTGCTGCGTTGCGGAAGATGCAGTCCTCCATCATCCCGCCCGCCGCCGTCGCCAGGTCTACAACGGTGACGAAGAGGGTCGTAGCAAACTCCACCGTGCAAAATTTCATGTTGAGGTTTGCTGGCACCCCACTGTTGAAGCGGAACCCCGCCCAGTCGTCGGTGCGAGGCGAGGGCGCGCTGCTGGTGAAAAGGATGCGGCTGGCGGCGGTGCCGAGGGCGTTGAGGGTGCCGCTCTCGATGCGAATCTCCACGCGGTTGGGGTCCGCCCCGCTGAGTTGGTCATCGCCGCGCTGCGCCTCGATGCGGGTGCCG
>JANWYM010000481.1 GCA_025055355.1 Abditibacteriales bacterium | reverse complement strand
TGTGTCCCAGCAGTTGCTTGACCAAGGCGGCTTGCTCGGCGGTCAGCGGTTCGTCAGCATTCAACCCCTCGCGCAGTTGCTTCAGGGTGAACTTCTCCCAGACGGCGACGCTCTGCGCGACCAGCGTTTCGCGGGTGTAAATCCGCTCAATCTCGTTTGCCAGTTCGGCTGCCTTGTGCACGGGCGCGAAGGCGAGCACCTCACCGCCGTTGGCGTAGATGATGCAGTCCTCACAACCCAAGCCATCGCGCCACAGGCGGCGCATGTCTTCAAGGTTGATTCTGTCGAGCAAGCCGCTCGCGCCGCGAATTTCGGGCAGGCGGGCGGACTCGAAGACGTATCCCTTGATTTTTGTCGCCCCGCCCAAGACAAGGGCGACTTCCCTGTGGGGGTCTGCGGGCGCTGCGTCGCTCAGCCGCAACGCCCACTTCGCCCAAGCCTCCACGTCACCCTCATGCCCGTCGCAGCGCAGGCAGAAAGCGATGGCACGAACGAACCTCTTCTCCAATTCTGTCATGTGTGGACTCCTCGGATAGGATGGATTGATTGGTATAGCGTCATTGGATTTCGTGGTTGGGGTCACTTTAGAGCCTCTCCGAAAACCGCGTAGCGCAGGCTTCCAGCCTGCGTAAAATGCCGACAGGGTGTCAGCGCTACGCGGTTTTCAGAGAGGCTCTTAGTCCTCAATCCGTCCTTGTGAGCGAAAATGTGCATCCATTATAAGGCGATGAAGGCGGTGTGTCAATGGGAGGCGAAAAAACGCACCGAGCATTTTGGGTCGAACGGCTTCCGCTCTTCCGCCACCGTGTCAAGTATCATGCGGAATGAGATTCGTATCAAAACTGGACTTTTGCAAAGTTGTGATTTCACCCCTCCCCGATGAAAATGCATGTCATTGCAAGCGCATGGGTGCCATTGCGAGAAGTGGAGGGAAGCGACCCCTTCCGCATGCGAAATTTGCAGCCTCTCCGTATAAGCGCACCCGTAGGTGCAGCATCTCGGGGGCGTGCAGCCTACACGGGGGCAGGTTGCGCTGGGCGGCAGGAGTAGATATACTATCTGCTGGGTGTGAAGGGGAAGCCCTACCTTTTATGTATCTGGCTGATGACCGGCGCCCCATCGGCTTGAGGCGCGTGCTGTCCATGGAGTTGCGCGTCTTGACCTTGCTAAAAAAATGGGAGCGGTAGGGGTCTCCTGACCGCAACGAAACGTCTGACCGTAGGTCTTACGCTTTGGAGACTTGTGATCAAAGTCAAATCAGTGCTCAGGTCAGGAGCCCTGAACATATCAGAATATGTCGGAGGTCTTCCATGAAAAAATGCGAGTGCGAACCTTATCTCGGAGACGGTTACATTCTCGAAGACCCACGCCAGCCGGAGGTGCAGCGCGCACTTGACCGCCTCAACCGCCGCGAGTTCTTCAAGCGCGTCGGGGTGACGACGGCGACGCTGACGTGCGCGGACTTTTTGGGCTTCTTCGGCCGCTTCGGTCTGCCCGACACAGGACGCGCCTTCGCCCAATCGGCGCAGGCCGTGGCGAACGAGAGCGAGCCGCGCTTTCTCATCTATTGGTTCCTCGAAGGCGGCTGGGCGGGCTACGATATGTTCAACCCCGTTGTCACGCCCAACAACATCTTCCCGCACAACCGCCTGCCCAACCCCAGCGATGAGCGCTACCGCGTGCTCAAGTTCGGCGAGCCGGGCTACGGCATCTACAAGCACGGCAACATCCGCTACGGCTACCTCGCGGAGATGGGCAAACCGCTGTTCAAGGACATGGCGGTTCTCAGTTCGATGGAGACGGGTTCGTTCCATTCGGGCGACCGCCTGAAGGCGCACATGGGGTCTTACAAACTCGTCATCTCCGCCGACCGCGAGGACGACGAGCGTTCGGTCATGCAGGCGTTCGCGGAGGTTTACGGTCAGCCTTACGTGCTGCCGAATTTGTCGTGGCACTACTGGTTGTCCGACGGCGAGTTGAACGAGGTGCAGTTCACGGGGCGCAAGGGCTACTACCACGCGCTCGGTCCGGTGTGGGCGCACACGATTTACGCAGGCACGCCCGCCAACCTCAAGCGGTTTCTGCTGCGCATGTATCACACCGCCCACGACGTTGTCAACCGCGAAATTCAGGAGTTCCTCGACAGCGCCAACGCCCTGCTGCGCAAGGATGAGCACATCGAGTCCGTGAAGAGTTACCACTCTGCGCGACAGATCTACGAGAACCTCGCCAACAAAGGCATGAGGTTGGAGGAGGCGCTGCTCTCGCAGTTGTTTACCGACCCCGTCCTGCGCGAGCGGTTCGGTATCAAGCCCGAAGACGAACTCATCACCTACCAAAGCGTCAACGGCAACAAAGCCCGCACCAAGTTTAGCCCCAACACCAACGTGCAAGCGATGATGACCTATGAACTGATGCGCGCCGGGCTGTCCTGTGCCTTCTGGATTGAAAGCCGCGACATCCGCCGCTTCGACAGCCACTTCAGTCGCGGCAGCCTCTGGGGACCCGACCGCCGCATCCCGCGCGGGCAACCCGACCAGACGCAGATGATGAACGACAACCTCTGGAAGCCGCTGCTCGTTCTGGTGGATTTGCTGAAGAACACGGAGTATAAGAACACGGGCAAGAGCCTGTTCGACTTCACGACCATCGTCATCACCTCCGAGTTCGGGCGCACCATTCACGGCGACGTGAACGAGATCCTGAAGATGAAGATTCCCGAAGAGGACAAGCAGAAGATGATTGATGGGCAGGACATCTCGCAGCACTGGAAGGTCACGTCGGCAGCGTTCTTGGGCGGGACGGTGAAGGGCGACAGCCAGTTCGGAGGCGTCGGCGAAAAGACGCTGCTGCCTATCCCCATCCTACCTGACGGCAGCCTTGACCCCGCTTACCATCCGGTGACGGGCGAACTGCTGCCCGGTCGGGCGAAGCACCCGGCATCTCGTATCCCCAACCACGGCGACGTTTACGCCACTGCCCTCTACCTGAGCGGCATTGACCCCAAGGGGCGCGGGCGGAACGACCGACCGCCGTTGACGTTCATCAAGAAAGCGTGAACGCACCACCGATGCGTCACAACGGGAGAGGCGAAGCATGGGGCACTCCATGCTTCGCCTCTCCTGTTAATGCCGGGGGCCGGACTCGAACCGGCACGGCTCTTACGAACCGGGGGATTTTAAGTCCCCTGCGTCTGCCAATTCCGCCACCCCGGCGCGTGCGGCGCGCCTTATTTTAGCATAAGGGCGGAGGGGATGCAAGCCGCAGGCGCTGGGTGCTTCAATGACGTCTTCCTCCGAAAATGCCTATCCATTGCAGGCGGAGCAAAGCCATCCCCTCCGCAGAAGATTGCCTCGCTCCGCTCGCGAGGTAAGACGATGGTGGCGTTTAGGTCGGTGGGCGTTGGGCTCGCCGTGGCTTCCTCTGGCGGCGCAGTTGATGGGCGACGCGCTGCATCTGAGCGCATAGCGCAGCGGCCTCCTCGGAGGTGATAGCGCGCGGGCTGTAAAGGACGTGGTCGAGTTGGTTCGCGATGTGAGTCAGGGCGTCCCAGGTTGACGCGGGCAGGAAGGGACATTGTGCTTGGGCGTGCGCGAGATGCTCGGCAGGCGTTTGGTAAGGAGAGCGCCGAGCGTTGGGAGGAAAGCGTCGGCATAGGTGTTCGTAGGCGCGCCAGACTTGTTGTTGAACGCCGGTCGCGTTGAGGGGGCGCGGCGTCCCCGGGCGGCGCAGCAAGAAGAAAGTCGGAATGAGCAGCAAGCATCCTAACACGGTCAGCGTGCCGT
>JANWYM010000480.1 GCA_025055355.1 Abditibacteriales bacterium | reverse complement strand
TTTAATCGCTTGCTGACTCCATTTTCCCCAATTCCTTTGGGTCGTGGAGTAACAGTCGTGTTCATCGGTCAACGTTGACTTTTCTGCTACCTCACGGTAGACTGACAGATGAGGTGTTCGAAGCGGACGCCTGGGGAGTGAAACGGCTGTGGACATTGACTCCGTGCGGATGTTGGTAGAGGCGGGTGATTGGTATGAGTCGGCGCACTTTCAGGAGCGACTTGCCGAACGCGGCATTACGATTGAGCAAGTGCTCGAGGCTATCCGCGTGGGGCGCGTGATTCAGGAGTTACCTCCAACGGGTGCTGATCCGGAGTGTATCGTCTGCGGCGATGTGGAGCGCCAAATCGCTTTCCTGAAAGTTGTCCAACCCCTTTACATTGTGTGCGCTGTGGGCGACGTCGTGACGTTTGTCACGGCTGATTGGAACCCACCCCGCGAGTTTGGGCAGAAGCGGAGACGGAGAAGGTGAGATGATGGCGAAGCGTTTAAGTCGTTGTCCCTTGTGTGGAGGAGCAGTTCAAGCAATCATTGTGAAGGAATTGCCGCGCCGTCGCCCCGACGGAACGTGCATAGTGTTTGGCGACGTCCCAGCGACGCGGTGCGCAAGTTGTGGGGAGCAGTTCTTCAGCAGCGAGGTGTCTTTAGTCATGCACCAAGCCCTGTCCCAGAAGAAACCCGTGAAAGGACGGATTGAGGTTCCTTTCTACCGCCTTCCAACGCACTTGCGCAAAGCAGCACCTGTGTGAGCATTTCTATGAAGCGATGAAAACGATAATGCGATGGCTCTTGTGCCTTTTGCTGTGTGCCGCGTTTGTCATCAGCGGCTGTGCGTCCGAGAGCAAAGCCAGCAGCGACGGTCGGGTTCACATTTCCTACTGGGAAAAGTGGACGGGTTTTGAGGGCGAGGCGATGCGGGCGGTGGTGGACGAGTTCAATCGCTCGCAGGACAAAATCTTCGTCCACTTGCTCACCGTTAGTCAGGTGGACCAGAAGATGCTGTTAGCGACGGCGGGAGGCAACCCGCCGGATGTGGCGGGGCTGTGGTCGTTCAACACGCACGTCTACGCTGATAAGGGCGCGATTATGCCGCTCGATGATTTCATGAAAGAAGCGGGCATCAAGCGCGAGGACTACCTGCCCGCCTATTGGAACCTTTCGTTTTATCGCGGCAAAACCTGGGCGCTGCCGACGACGCCCGCGTCGGTCGCGCTGCACTGGAACAAAGACCACTTCCGCGAAGTGGGGCTCGACCCCGAGCGCCCGCCGCGCACCATTGAGGAACTGGATGCCTTCGCCGAGAAACTCACCAAGCGCGACGAGAACGGCAAAATCATCCGCATGGGGTTCATGCCCTCCGAACCGGGCTGGTGGAACTGGGGCTGGGGCTATTTCTTCGGCGGCACACTCTACGATGGTAAGGGGCGCATCACGGCGAACTCGCCAGAGAACATCCGCGCCTTTCGCTGGGTGCAGTCCTACGCGAAGAAATATAACGTGAAGGACTTGCAGGTGTTTCAGAGCGGCTTCGGCAACTTCTCGTCGCCGCAGAACGCCTTCCTCGCGGGCAAGGTCTCGATGGAGTTGCAGGGGGTATGGATGCACAACTTCATTGACAAATATGCCCCGCATTTGAACTGGGGCGCGGCGCCGTTTCCGCATCCCGCTGACCGCCCGGATCTGGCGAACTCCACGCCCGTTGACATTGACACGCTGGTCATCCCCACGGGCGCGAAGCATCCCCGTGAGGCGTTCGAGTTCATCAAGTTCGTGCAGTCGCAAAGGGGCATGGAACTCCTCTGTCTGGGGCAGCGCAAGCACACGCCGCTGGCGCGCGTCAGCCCGCAGTTCCTCCAGAACCATCCGCATCCCTACCTGAAGGTTTTCATTGACCTTGCCAAAAGCCCCAATACTTTCTCCACGCCCAAAATCGGCATCTGGCGCGAGTATCAGGACGAGATGAACAACGCCTTCTCCAACATCTGGCTCTGCAAGATGACGCCCGAAGAAGCCCTCGGCCTCGTGCAGGCGCGGATGCAGAAGAAGTTGGACCGGGAGTTGAGACAGAAGCGGAGAAGGAGACTATGACGAAAGTCGAACGTCGCAACCTCAAATATGGACTCCTCTTCGTCGCCCCCTGGCTCGTTGGGTTGACGGTCTTCAACCTCTATCCGATTGCCGCGTCGTTCTACCTGAGTTTGTGCGACTACTCGGTGTTGCAATCGGCGCAGTTTGTGGGGCTGGCGAACTACGTGGACCTGTTCACCGACGAGGTGTTTTGGATTGCGCTGAAAAACACACTCTACTACGCGGCACTTGCCTTGCCGTTGGGCGCGTTCATAGCGTTCGCAACCGCCGTGTTACTCAACACGGGCGTGCGGGGGATGGCGTTCTACCGCACGATTTTCTTTCTCCCGTCGCTGATTCCGTCGGTGGCGGCGGCGATTTTGTGGCTGTGGGTGTTCAACGGCGAATACGGCGTGCTCAATTATCTGCTGGCGCACCTCGGCATTCAAGGACCGGGTTGGCTGTCCGACCCCGCCTGGTCAAAGCCCGCCCTGGTGCTGATGAGCGTGTGGGGCGTGGGGCACGCTGTCGTCATTTACCTCGCGGGATTGCAAGACGTGCCGCAGCAGTTGTATGAAGCCGCCGAATTGGACGGCGCCCACTGGTGGCAGAAACTCCGCCACGTGACGATTCCGGTGATGTCGCCTGTCATTCTGTTCAACGTCATCATGGGCATCATCGGCGCGCTGCAAACCTTCACCCAGCCCTACATCATGATGCCCGGCGGACAGCCCGCCCGCTCGGCATATTTCTACACGATGTATCTCTACGACAACGCGCTGCCCTACTTGCAGATGGGCTACGCTTCGGCGATGGCATGGATTATGTTTCTCATCATCCTCACCCTTACCTTCGGTGCGCTGCGGCTGTCGAAGCGGCACGTGCACTATGGAGTATGAAACGGTTGCTGTCAGCGGATACTGTCAACGGATTTCGGCAGCGGATTAAACGGATGGCTTTCATTCCAACTGTCACATTATCCGCTTCATCCGTTACAGGGATCCGTTGACAGCGACTCTCTGAAGTTATATGGAAGTCCAACGCCCGGTTGCCCGCCTCGTCGTTCATCTCGTTCTCATCGGCGGTTCTATCATCTGCCTATTCCCGCTGGCGTGGATGGTGCTGACGTCGCTCAAGCCGATTCAGGAGACGATGGTCATGCCGCCCAAATGGATTCCGTCGCAGTGGCAGTTCAGCAACTACCCGCGCGCGGTGATGTATCAGAGCGACAAGTTGGGTTACATTCCATTTCTGGTCTATGCGAAGAACACGCTGCTACTCGCGGTATTGGGCGTGTCGGGTTGCGTGATTTCCAACGCGATTGTCGCCTATGGCTTCTCGCGAATTCCGTGGCGTGGGCGTGAGACGCTGTTTGGCATCACCCTGGCGACGATGATGATTCCGTTTCCGGTGACGATGGTGCCGATGTATGTGCTCTACCGCCACCTGCACTGGATTGGCACGTTCTACCCGCTCTGGGTTCCCGCGTGGTTCGGCAGTGCGTTCAACATCTTTCTGCTGCGGCAGTTTTTCCTGACCATCCCCAAAGAACTGTCCGATGCCGCGACGGTGGACGGTTGCTCGGAGTTTCGCATCTTCAAAGACATCATCCTGCCCCTGTCCAAGCCCGCACTCGCCGTCGTCGCGCTGTTCCACTTCATGTTCGTCTGGAACGACTTCCTCGGACCGTTGATTTACCTCCAAGACCAGAAGCAGTTCACGCT
>JANWYM010000047.1 GCA_025055355.1 Abditibacteriales bacterium | reverse complement strand
CGACAACGCCGAGAAAGTCGTCGGCTACGGTGCCACCGGTCGCGTGATGCTGACGACTTTAACCAAAGAGTTCTTCATGCCGCGCTTCCTCGAACGCGACGAGGGCGAGCGCGAACCCCCCTGTGAACAGTTTCCGTGGGACGGCGTGAGCGGTGTGCGACCGTATCGGGGTCTGGCGGCGACGACGACGGTGGGAGTGTATTGAAAATCGTGACGGTCTATGAACCCAACGACGAAGAATGGGAGTCGGACTACAAAACGCGAAAGAAGCGAAGGTGATTAGCATGAATGACACAGATGAATCTAAGAACCTATGTGACTTCTGTGGTGGCGAGTTGCGCCCCGGCGCGACGGAGATAGAAGTCCGCATTAACGGGGAATTGGTAGTTATCGAAGACCTGTCTGCACTTATCTGCCATCAATGTGGCGAAGCCTACTTCACCGCGCAGGTTTCACGCCAAATTGACGACATTCTTGCCCGCCGCAAAGAACTCACACCGCTGCGCTACGAGTCCGTGCCGGTGTTCTCACCATCACTGGTGGGATAGGGGAAGGGCGTGATATGACAGCGAGATGCAGGTAATTTCGTGAAGGGGGCGACCCTATGAAAGCTTTGAAGTGGATAAAGTTGTTCACTTCGCCACCGGCGAGCCGCTGGCGGAGGTCAGTCAGGCGAACGGCGGCTTGATCGCCCGCGACATGCGGCAGGCGCAGCGGGCGCGGGCTGAACTGCGGAGGTGAGAGCATGCCAGAACAGATCACCATTCAGGTCTCTGACCGTGTAGCGCGGCAGGCGGCGCATCTCGCTGCGCAGAGCCACAAGCCAGTAGAGGTGGTCTGAGCAGACCTGTTAGAGGAGGCTGTTGCCGAGATGCCAGGGGCACTGCTATCCGACGAAGAGGTCTTAGCGTTGACGGAACTTCAACTCGATAAGGAACAGCAGGCTACCTTGAGCGACTTACTGGAGCGGAACCGGGAAGGCGCGCTCGACGCTGAGGGGCGGCGCCAACTGGATGAGTTGATGCGCGTCTACGAACAGGGGTTGTTGCGCAAAGCGCAGGCGCTGCGCGTGGCAGTGCAGCGCGGCTTGCGAGAGCCCTTGCAAACGTGAGTTCTACGAGCATACCTGACTCCCTAATAACGAGATAGCGGTCGAGGTGCGCCGTAACTGGGTGCTGGCGGGTTGGCATCCGCCCGATAAGCACGATGAGCCAACTCATCACAGGAGCAATGATTGACTATGATTCACTTTCCCATCTTACGCTGGGGGCAACCCTACAAAAGCCTTGAGGTAGATAAAGTCGTTCACTTCGCCACCGGCGAACCGCTGGCGGAGGTCAGTCAGGCGAACGGCGGCTTGATCGCCCGCGACATGCGGCAGGCGCAGCGGGCGCGGGACGTGCTGCGGGAGATTCCGTGCAAGGAACTGATAGCGATGCTCAAAAAAGCCGCCGACCTGTTCCTGAACGCGACGTTGCCCGTCGGCGACGGGACGCAGACGCCGGAGGAGTTCGCGGTGTGTCAGTCCGCCACGACGGGGCTACCGTTGCACATGGTGCGCCTGAACATGACCAAGTTGCACTACGTCCTGTCGCGCATGGACGAAGTGTTGGCGGCGTTGATGCGCAACCTCGACTTTGAGATTCTCACGCGCGGCTACGGGGAGGAGGACGGCGTGATGCGCTCGTATCAAGCCAACGCGCCCGTGCTGGGGCTGGTGCTGCCGTCCAACTCGCCGGGCGTTCATGCGCTGTGGCTGCCTGTCATTCCGCTGCAAATCGGTTTGGTGCTCAAGTCTGGTCCGCAGGAGCCGTGGACGCCGTTCCGCATGGCGGCGGCGTTCTTCGCGGCGGGCGTCCCGCGTGAGGCGATTTGCATCTACCCCGGCGGCGGCGAGGTCGGCGCCGCCGTGCTGCAGCACCGCCCGCGCAACCTCATCTTCGGCAGCACGGCGACGGTGGAACAGTATCGCGGCAACCCCCGCGTGCGCGTGCACGGTCCGGGCTTCAGCAAAATCCTCCTCGGAGACGACGAGGTGGATAACTGGGAAAAATATCTCGACCTGATGGTTGACAGCGTGCTGGTCAACAGCGGGCGCGGCTGCATCAACTGTTCGGGCATCTGGGTCTCACGGCACGGGCGCGCCATTGCAGAGGCGATGGCGCAACGGCTGGGACCCATCGCGCCCCTACCGCCCGACCACCCCGAATCGCCGCTCGCTGCATTCACTGTCGTCGCGCAAGCCGAGAGCATTAACGCCCAAATTGAAAGCGGCTTGCAGGAATCAGGCGTCGAAGATGTGACGGCAAAATACCGCAACGGCGACCGCCTCGTGAAGATGGAACGCTGCGCCTACCTGCGCCCGACGGTGATTTACTGCGCTGCGCCCGACCGCGCGCTGGCGAACACGGAATACCTGTTCCCGTTCTGCTCCGTCGTCGAGTGCCCGCAGGAGAAGATGCTCGACAAAATCGGCAGCACGCTCGTCTGCACCGCCATTACGAACGATGAGCAGTTCCGCCGCCAGCTCTTAGACGCGACCCACATTGACCGCCTCAATCTGGGTCCGATTCCCACGATTCAACTCAACTGGCTGCAGCCGCACGAGGGGAACATCGTGGACTTTCTATTTCGGGCACGAGCGTTTCAGTTGGCGGGATAAGAGGCGTCTTGCATGTTGGTCTGGCGTAGCGATATAGCAAAAGTGACGCGGTTGCCGTCATGTGCCTTTCGCCCCCAATGAAAACGCCTGTCATAGCGAGCGCATGAGGGTCAGGGCAAGGAGCGCAAGCGGCGGCGAGGAACGAAGCAAAACAGTCTCATGTGGAGGGGATTGCTTCGCTGCGCTCGCAATGACAGGGATTCGGGGAATGGCGACACGGCGCTCGCCATAACATCAGGAGTGGCGATCCGCTTCCATGACACCCTCCCCGCGTGGGAAGAGATGGGGGAGGGAGAAGATGGTATGAGCGACTGGGTCACTTTCGTAGAGGGTGTTCTCTGCGACGGCGGCGACAAACTCCGTATCGCTCGCCGAGTGCTGGGAGGGAACCACTCAAGGCGGCGTCCGGATTCGAACCGGAGAATAGCGGTTTTGCAGACCGCCCCCTTAGCCACTTGGGTACGCCGCCGTTTGCCGTCGAGGGCAATTATACAATAGCGTCAGGAAAAATGCAAGTTGACTTCCTCGCCTAACTTTGGCACACTTGTCAGCCAACCCTTCTGCTCCGCCACCAGTTGTGCGAAGGCGTGAGCGACGTCTTCCTCGCCGTGCACCATGAACACGCGCTGCGGAGGGCGGCGGAAGCCCGCGAGCCACCAAAGCAAGCCGTCGCGGTCGGCATGGGCGGAGAAGCCGTCCAGCGCGGCGACTTGGGCGCGGACGGGATGCATCTCGCCAAAGATGCGCACCTGCTTTGCGCCGTCTTTGATGAGCCGCCCCAAGGTGCCTTGCGCTTGGAAGCCCACAAATAGAATCGTGTTGCGCGGGTCGCCAATGTGGTGCTTGAGGTGGTGCTTGATGCGCCCGGCGGAACACATGCCGTTGGCGGCGATGATGATGCACGGCTGGCGGGACTCGTTGAGGGCTTTGGATTCCTCCACGTCGCGAACGAGATGGAGCCCGGGAAACTCCAGCGGGTTGTCGCCGCTGCGCATCAGGGCGGCGGCGTCCGTGTCGTAGGTTGCGGTGTGCTTCTTAAAGATCTCCGTCGCGCTGACTGCCATTGGGCTGTCCACGTAAACGGGCGTGCCGTCTAACAGTCCGCGTTCAGCAAGCGGATTCAGTTCGTAAAGGATCTCCTGCGTGCGCCCGACGGCGAACGAGGGGATGAGGACCTTGCCGCCTCGGTCAAGCGTTTGGGTGACGATCTGACGGAACAACGCCGCCCGTTGCTGTCGGTGTTCGTGCAAGCGGTCGCCGTAGGTGGATTCGACCAGCACCACGTCGGCTTCGGCGATGGGCGTCGGGTCGCGCAGAATCGGCGTGCCGCGATTGCCCACGTCGCCGGAGAAGACGAGCCGGCGCACGACATGCTTTTCTGTGATGCTCACCTCCAGATGCGCTGAACCCAAAATATGTCCCGCGTCGCGCCAGCGCGCAGTAACGTTGTCGTTGAGCGGCACGTCCACATCGTAGTCCACCCCTTCCAGCAGACTCAACGCTCTTTCCGCGTCGGCTAAGGTGTAAAGCGGCTTGACCCACGCGGCATCCTCCCCCTGCTTGCGCAGGCGCTTGATTTTCCACGCCGCGTCCTCTTCCTGAATATGCGCGCTGTCGCGCAGGAGAATGTGGCAGAGGTCAACGGTCGGGTGCGTCGCTAAAATCCGCTTGGCAAACCCGCCTCGCACGAGCAGCGGCAACCGCCCGATGTGGTCAATATGGGCGTGGCTCAGAAGCACGAAGTCGAGCGATGACGGGTCGAACGGAAACGGTGCGGTGTTGCGTTCAAACTGGTCGTCGCCGCCTTGAAACAGCCCACAGTCCAGAATGAACTTCAAACCGCCGGCTTCGATGTAATAACATGACCCCGTGACCTCACTTGCCGCCCCACAGAAGCGAATGAACATAAGCGCAACCCGGGGAAAAGGTATAGGAGTGGGAGAAAATCCCATCTTTCCCACTCCCATACGGTCGTCCTACTCTGCCAGCGCGGCGTCAATCGCGCGGCGGTTGAAGCCAACGATGGTCTTGCCATCAACGACCGTGACGGGGATGGACATATACCCCAACTTCATCAGTTCATCCATCGCCTCCGCATCCGCCGTCACGTTGCGGTCCGTAAAAGCAACACCTTTCTGTGAAAGATACTCTTTCACCTGATGGCAAGCGGGTCAGTTGTCGCCGCTGTAGACGATGACTTGGTTGGGCATGATGGTCACTCCTTTTGCGCAGCCCGCGACGCCGTCGTGACGCGACGGGCTGCCTTGTTGGGATAGGTTAGGGTGTATTATAACGGATGTGGAAGGCATGCACAACGGCACAATGACACTGGCACCCCTGAGCCTGTCAGGGCGAGGGCACCGTCGCGGCGCGACGGGGACTTTACGGTTTGGCGGCTTCCAGGCGGAAGTTGTCCAGATGGTAGGTCGCCCCGAAGTGGTTGCCGCCGAAGCCGCAGCGTAGATAGGGTTCGTTGGGACTGGCGAAGGCTAACTCTTCGACGATGGTGGAATCAAGGTTGGCGCGACGGATAGCCGTGAGGAGGTCGAAGGTGGCAGAGCGCCAGCGGTTATCGGTGAGGACGCCCTCAATCCTGCCGATGCTCAAACTGTTCCGCACCCGTGGTTCGCCGAACCCGGCGCGTGCCGCCAGCAGAGAGGGGGCAGGCAGCGAGTCGCGCGGGGCGGTGAAGCCGATTTCCCACACGATGCCTTTGATGCGGGCGTAGAGGTTCACGCGCACGTTGGGAGGGATTTTGTAGTCGAAGCGGATGAGAGGAAACTTTTCCGCATCGAACGGCTGCCGCGTCGCCCAGACCGTGAAATCACCGCCGGAGGTGGCGTTCTGGATTTTCAGGCTGCGCTTGCCCTGGCTGGCGGTGCTGGCGTCGAGGCTGAGGGTCACGACGTCGTGGCGGTCCTTGTTCGTCCAAGAGCCGAGGTCAGTCTCGAAATCGTTGGTGGGTTCGAAGGCGGTCACGGTGGAGGGGGGAGGGGAGGGGGTGAATGCATCCATTGACCACAGTTCCGTGAGCGAGGTGCTGGGGACGATGCGTTCATACCACAGCCGCACGCGGGCGAGGCTGATGCCGCCGTTGTAACTCCAGAACGCGACGCGCCCCCCGCGCAGGGGCTGCGGGTCGTGGTATTCCAGCAGCAGTCTGTCGTTGGCAAAAAATCGCAACCGCCCGCCGGACTTTTCGACGCGCAGATAAAACCATCCCTGGTGGGCGTTGCTCATCACCCGCACGAACGGCTGCTGCGCGACGATGTCATCGCCCCGATAGAGGCGATTGAGCGTCTGGTTGGCGCCAGCGAAGATGAAACTGTAACCGCTGGACAAGTCCCTGCCGTTACCGCAGATCGTCATGTTGATTTCAGCGGGCGACCGCTCCCCTCGCGCCGGATCCATCGGTGTGGCGGCATAAATCTCCACCGTTAAATCGCCCTCGAACACCGGCTTGCTCCACAGCACCGGGTTCACAGCGCCCACGCCGCCGAAAAACGACCACTGCGGACCACAGGTCCAGCGCTCGGTCACTTCCCAGATGCCCTTCTGCACCCACCAGTCCACGGGGGCAGAGGAGAAAGTGTAGTCGAGCAGGTTAGGCGTATCCACGCTCAATTGGCTGAGGTCGACCGCCACGCCGTCCAGCCGCAAGCCGATTTTTGTCCCGCGCTGTGCGGGCGCGCCGTGAAAGGTGAGCAGCGGCGTGCCGCCGCAGGAGACGCTCACAAACGCCCCACGTACAGCGAACCGCACTGTCGAGTCGGGCGGCACGCTGCGCTGAACCGTCTGCACGACCGCCCCGTCAACGGAGAGTGTCCACTTCGTTGTGTTGGCTTCTGCGCCCGTGACGGTCAGCACGTAGCCTGCCAGCGGATGCTGCGGGCTGCCGTAGAGCACTGCCGTCAGGCGGTTGCCCGGGGTAAAATGGGGACAGGGAAAAGACAGTGACGGGTCAGCGAAGAAGTCCCCCTTGTGCCACATCGCGCCCTGCGCAACGACAGTCTGGTTGGCCAAGCGGATGACTTCACTCGCCGCTGCGTTCTCAAACTGCCATGCACCCGCCGATGTCGCCCAGCCTTTCATCAATCCATCTTTGGCGAACCGTTCGGGGACTTTGCTTTCGCCGCGCTGCGGTTGGTCAAACGACACGCGCACCTCGGAGAAACGCACCCCCTCCCCCTCACGGCTGGGGAAGGAGGGGGACAAGTTGCCAACCTGTCCTGCGCTGTCGGCGTAGAGGCCCACTTTCCCCGGTGGCAGGTTCGGGATGTAAAGTTCCACAGATAATTTTTCGTCCGCAAAAGCGCGCACATAACCCTCCCGCACCTCCACGCGCAGAGGCAAGGGTGTAGGCAGCGGACCATGGGTCGCCCCTTGCGCTAACGCCCTCCGTTCCCCACGATGCACCTGCAGCAACTGCGGCGCTGCCGCGCCAGAGGTCGAACACTTAAACAGATAGTAGTTACTCTCGTCCTGATAGCCGAAACACAACCCCACCTCACTGGGCGCAGGCGCGGCAACCACCGCGCTGAGTTGGTAGTCCGTCCACTCTTTTTCGCCGACGAGCGACAGCCCTGCACCGGGTTCAACTTTGACGCGCTGCCGTTGCGCGGTGTCCGTGTGCCAGCGCGCGCCGACGTCTTGCCACTTCCCCGCCGACGCGACGGCGAAATCCTCCACCAGCATCGTCCACGGCTTCACTTTCACGTCGTCAAAATGCGCCGTGCTCACGCGGCGGTCTTGAGGCAATTTTTCCACGAGCAATCCGACTTTGCCCTGCCCGAACGCAGCCTCCCGGGCGGACAACACCTCCATCCCGTCAATCAGCCCCACGACGTGACCGCCACTGACGCGCAGTTCCAGATGATACCACTGTCGCGGCACAAACCCGCCAGGCGCGTTGGCTAACACTGCCTCCTGCCCGTTCACGACGCGCACCAACTGCCTGTCCTGGCTCGTCCATTTGAAGGCAAGGTAGTTCCGCGCGTCCTGCACGTAGGCGCATACGCCGACGGCGTGCGCCATTTCGGGCTTGACCGACGCGCTGAGGCTGTAACTGTCCCAGAACCATCGCCCGGCGACGGACAGCGCTTGCCCCCATTCATCGGTCAACCCGCGATAGGTGAACGGGTTCGGGCTTCTGTGGGGGTCAGCACGGCTGCCCTGCAAACCGCTGTAATACCACCGTCCCCGGAGCGGCTCCCACTCGCCGCCCCTTGCCTCTTGGGTGCGCATGAAATCGTCGGCAAACTCCGCGTCCTCTGTCGGCTGATAGCGCGGCTCGGTGAGATTGACCGTCGCCTGCAGCATCGCAACCCCCAGCCGCCCTTCGGCGAACTCGTCATCGAACGCCTCGGCAACGACCTGCCCGTTCCAGAGAAGGCTCATGCGCCAAGCGCGGCGCTGCAGGGTCATTTTCGCTTCTCCCTGGGAGGGCAAGTCGAGCATCGCGGGCGTTCCCAACTTCGCCGTGTGTTGCCCCCTCACCTTGAAAAACTGCGCTGCGCTGCGGGTGATGGACAGGTAGTAGTGGCGCGAGGTGTCTTGGACGTTGAAGGCGAGGCGCACCTCAGCGGACGGCGACCAGACGGTGTTCCAGCGCAGCGTCGCCGTGAAGTTGAACTGCGTGTCCAGTTCCTCGTTGAGGAACGCATAAGGCACAGCGTTCTCAGCCGCGCGGTTGGGATGGACACCCAGCAGCAGAATCAACGCGCCCGTCATCCACGCCCACAGCCGTCGCGTTCTTCTTGGAGGTCGCATCAAAAGTTCACCTCGCTTCGCGGGGGTTGCCCCTTTAGACCCACCGACGGAGAAGGTTGTTACCCTTTCTCGTTGCGGACACATTGTAGCAGGTTTCAGAGGATTTGGCAAATGTAAAGAAAGCCTTCCCCGAGGCAAATCGCGGGCTACCGTCACAAAGTCCGCCGGCGCGGACTGGGTGCGTCACCTGCGAGGGCGGGTTTCGTTAAGAGCCTCTCCGACGACCGTGTAGGGCAGGCTTACAGCCTACGCAAAACGCCGACGGGATGTCGGCGATAGCAGTTTTCGGCGAGGCACTAAAAAACCGCTGGAGCAGTAGGGGCGGCGCATCCGCGCCCGTCTGATTTCCTCTCGGCTTTGAAAAACCCCACGCAGGTTGAGATCTCCAGACCCGTTGCGGGAAATCTTGGGGCATGCGCGTATGCGCGCAACGGCGTCAATGCCCGATCACGCGAACGTCCACGATGGTATCAACGCGACAGCCGCTCCAGCCCGTCGGGGTCGAGCGATTTGCGGCGGGCTTCATCGAGCGTGATGCGCCCGCTCTGGACGTGGAGGAACAGCGATTCGTTGAGTGTAATCATGCCTTCGGCGCCGCTCCACATCAGCCCTTCGAGGTCGCCGAAGTTACCCTCACGGATGCGAGCGGCGACGGGAGGCGTCATCACCAAAATCTCGGCGGCGGCGATGAGTCCGTCCTGCGTGTCACGGCAGAGGGTTTGAGCGACGACAGCGCGCAGGCAGCGAATCAAGCGCAAACTGACAGGGTCACGCGCGGTCGGTGTGAACCGATGGAGGAGGGAAATCACCACGCCCGTCGCATTGGGCTGCGACATAGTAGCGAAGACGAGACGCCCCCGTTCAGCAAGGTCGAGCGCGGCAAGCAAACTCCTGCTATCAGTCAACTCGCCGATGAAGCATACGTCGGCGTCCGTGTGCATCAACTGACGCCACGCTTCAGGGAGCGACGCAACGTGCGTCGGCACTTCGCGCTGTGTAATGAGACATCGTCGACTGCGGAAGATGAACTCGATGGGCTGCTCGACGGTAACGATGTGAGCGGAGCGGTTCTGGTTGATGTGTTCAATCAGGGCGGTCAGGGTCGTGGAGCGTCCCGACCGCGCCTGCCCGCTAACGATGATGAGTCCAGATGGGAGCCGGGCGAGGTGATTTAACGTAGCGGGTAAGCCCAACTCCTCCACGGTGCGCGCCTGCGAGGGAATGAGGCGACAGGCGGCAGCGATGCCACGATGCCCCTTGAAGACGTGACACCGAAAGCGCACGCGCCCCTGAAAATCATACCCGAAGTAAGTCTCGCCGCGCTCTGCCCACTCGCGCTCACAGCGCCGTGGGGCAATCTGCCAGAGAACGCTGTGCAGTTGTGCGGCATTCAACGGTGCGACGTCTGCGACTGCTTCCAAGTCTTCCCGCACGCGCAGAAACGGTGGCGTGTCCGCTTGCAGATGCAGGTCAGATGCACGCCGCTGCGCCGCGAGTTCGAACAACGCAAGCAAGTAATCGGGCGCAGCGGGAGCGGCAACTTCCACCTCCTCAACCGTTGGTGGAGCGGCCGCCGCCGTCGGTTGGGGCGCGGCGGCGGGAGGCACATCCGCAGGCTCCGCCGACTGCGACGGCTCAGACGGCGGCGCGGGGTCTGGCTCATACCCCGCCTCGATAGACTGCGGTGTAGGGATGCTGACGGAGGGCGGCGGGACGAACGGCTCTGGTTCGGTTTCACTGATTTCCTCGGCGGCGACCTCGCCTTGATGCACCGATACCCTCAGCACGCCGTTGCGGCGCGACACGCGCAACGTCATCAACCCGTGCATGGAGTGGTAAGGAAACGTGAACGAACCTGACCGCGCCAACTGCGACTGCAATCCGTCGGGCAATATCTCCTCGACGATTTCCTCAATTTCGGCGACGGTCATCAGGCGATTCAACGGCTGTCGCCCGTCTGCCGTGTAGAGAATACAGTTATCATCGCTTTGCATGGTGAACTGCCGCCCCTGCCGCTTCACCATGAAATCAACGATGCGGTCAATGCGATTCATCAGCGTCCCCTTCTCCTATCCTTGCAGGACAAGCTCGCAACTTGCCCTACATCCACAGGAGTTATGCCGCAAGTGGCAGGTGAGATGAGCAGGACGGCTTGATGCCGTGTTCTACCTGAAATGGCGGGGATTGCTTCGCTGCGCTCGCAGTGACGGGCATTTTCATCGGGGACGGGGAAGATGGTGTCAGCAACCGCGTAACTCCTGAACATATCACTCCGCCACAAACTTCACAGGGAGTTTGGGCTTATCCAGGCGGATGAAATGGTACGGCTGCGTGAGGACTTGGATGGTGAAGTTGGTGGACTTGGGTTTAGTCTCCTTGTAATACACCATGACCGCGTCCTTCTTCACCTCTACCCTGGTGACTTCAATGGTGTAGCCGCCTGTCATTTTTTCGCCGGCGGTGACGACCACGACGACCTGCTTCTCAAAATCCACTTTAGGTAGCGCAAGCGGGGGAGAGGTGACGGAGGTATGCTGCTTCCAGAATTGCTCCCACTCTTTGTCGGTGGTAATGACCTTCATCTCGGCGCGGCGAACTCCACTATGGGTGCCTTTCGCAATCGTGTCGAACTTGACGTCCGAGCGGTTGGTCGCTCCGCCCTCAGCCGCTTGACTACCCCCAAATAAAAATAAAATCACACAGGCTGTTATCAGCCACAGATAGTTCATGTTGAACCCTCCCAACGATGCGTTCCATCCCCTGTGGACGCATCAGAGGGAGAAATCGTTCCGAGATAAAAAACGGGCGAAACCCCCGGTGGGAGGTTTCGCCCGCACTTGACAGCCTCACGGGTCAACTTTACATCGCCGACGGCTTGTAGCCGGCTTTTTTGAGAC
Organism: Abditibacteriales bacterium; assembly: GCA_025055355.1. Classification (GTDB taxonomy): domain Bacteria; phylum Armatimonadota; class Abditibacteriia; order Abditibacteriales; family JANWYM01; genus JANWYM01. The sequence goes on along the minus strand of JANWYM010000047.1, from coordinate 2,893 downwards.
TCGTCATCATCTCGCTGAGCGAGGCCTTACTGCTCTTTTCAAGGGTTACGCTGGCTTGTTTTTTGCCGAAATCCACCTCCGTGCTCTTCACCCCTTTGACTTTAGCGAGCGCCGCCTTCACCGAAGACGGGCAGCCCACCGGTCAGTGCATTCCGTCCACCTTGAGCAACAACTGCGGTGTCCCGATGGGAGCAATCGCGTTGGACAGGTCGCCCAGGCTCGCCTGCTTGGGGTCGTAGGTGACTTTGACCGTCTGCGCTTTCGCGTCGGCTTTGACCGCGCGGACGCCTTTGACCTTCTTCAGGGCTGCTTCCGCGCCGCTCGTCCAGTTGTTTTTGGGGTTGCTGACGGCAAACGTCACCTTCTCCTCGCTGTAAGCATAAACGCTTGTCATGCTGAGGCTCAGTGCGACAAAAGCGATTATCGCAGCATAAATCTTCACTTCCATCTCACCTCCCTTCCGACTGGAATCATGCCGTTGATGTGACACTCCTTCCTAACAACTATTTCGGGTGTTTTGTTCCCATGCGATGAGGGAAAAGTCAAGGGGTCAATGAGTAAATGAACCAGATCACCGACCGGGAGGGCGAGGCTCCCGCCGAGCCGAAACCTTCCGTCGGATTGTCGGCTTCGCGGGAGCGTCGCCCTCCCGGGGGCGCGGTTGTTTTCAAGGAGGAGCAAATATGTCAGCCACTTGGCGCGGTATTTTCACAATTCCCCAAACGCCGTTTGACGAACAGGGACAATTGGACGAAACCAGCCTGCGGCGGGAGATTGATTTCTGCCTCGCCTGCGGGGCGCACGGGATTGTGATGCCCGTGCTGGCGAGCGAGTTCTTCGTGTTGACCGACGACGAGCGCCAGCGCATCACGGACATCGTCATTGAGCAGGTCGACCACCGTGTGCCCGTCGTCATCGGCACGGCGGGTGTGAGCAAAGAGCATGCTGTCGCGTTAAGCCGCTACGCAAACGCACGCGGGGCGGACGCGGTGATTGCCATGCCGCCTTACATCGTCAAAGCGCCGACGGCGGGCGTGTTTGCCTATTATCAGGCGATTTCCGACACGATTGACATCCCAATCTTCATTCAGAACGCCACGCCGCCGCTGGGCTCGTCGCTGTCGCCGTCGGTGTTGAATCAACTCGTCAGCGACATTGAACATGTCGAATACCTCAAAGAAGAAGTGACTCCCGCAGGACATCAAATCACCGCCCTGCTGGCGATGAACAACCCGAAACTTAAAGGCGTGTTCGGCGGGGCAGGGGGGCGATTCATGTTAAGCGAACTCGAACGCGGCGCGTGCGGCTTCATGCCCGCGTGTGGCTTGACCGACGTTTACGTGAGTATTTGGGAGGCGTGGACGCAAGGCAACCAGGACCGAGCGCGATGTCTCTTCAATGTGCTGCTGCCTGTCCTCAATTTGGAGACGGTCTTCGGTGTCGCGCTGGTCAAAGAAATCCTTCGACGGCGCGGCGTCATCGCGTCCGCCACAGTGCGCAAGCCGGATGCGCTCGCTCTGGACGACTTCGACCTCCGCGAGTTGGAGAGAACTTTGGAAGAGATTAAACCTTTCTGGCGAGTTTGACGAACCTTCAACAGCGACAGGGGTGCATGACGCAAAGTTGGCAAGTGCCTCAAATGTCGCCCTGCCGATGAGGATGCCTGCCCTGACGAGCGCACGGGTGTCATCGCGAGGAGCGCAGCGACAAAGCAATCTCATCCCGCAGGGGATTGCTTCGCTGCGCTCGCAATGACAAGTGGTAGCGGTGGGGGTAGATGGACAGATGCGCTGCCTCTTGCCGCCCGGCGGCTTTGGAAGCATAATTGCTATGGGAGGTAACACAGATGGGGAATGACTCCAGACAGCCACGCAGGGCAAATGAATTCTCCGCTCGTGGCGCGGACGCCGCAGATTTTTGCATCCGCACTCTCTGCGTCATCAGCGGATAAAATCGTATGACCCCCTTCGATGTGAACCGAATCCGCGAGGACTTCCCCGCGCTGCGGGCGCGGCGGAACGGGCTGCCGCCAATTTATCTGGACAACGCCGCTGGCACGATCCCGCCGCAGCCGGTCATTGACGCGGTGCGCCAGTATGCGCAGGAGTTTCCCTCCTGCGTCGGGCGCAGTCATCACTGGTGGGCAGATGCGACGACGCAGGCGGTTTATCGCGCCCGCGTAGCCATAGCGGAGTTTTTGAACGCCGATGTGGACCTGACCAGCCCCGACGGAACGAAGCACATCATCTTTACACAGAACACAACGCACGGTATCAACCTGGTGGCACGCGGGTTGACGTGGCTGGCGGGCGAGGTCGTCGTCATCACGGACCGCGAGCATAACTCCAACCGCACCGTCTGGTGGGACCTCGCCAAAACGCGGGGCATCGTGCCGCAGGTCATCAAGCGCGGTGGCTCCGACGCTCCCGACGCGGAGTTCGACGTGGACCACTTCCTCGCTGAGTTGGAGCGCATTGAGGCGGAGGTCGGTCCTGTGAAGATGGTCAGTTTCGCGCAGACGTTCAACATGGACGGCTACACGATTCCTGATGAGGCGATTCGGCGCATCACGGCGTATTGCCACGCGCCAGAGCGACAGCAACGGGGCGAGGAGATCTACGTGATGATAGACGCCGCGCAGAGCGTGCCGCATCGGCGGGTGGACGTGAAGCAGTTGGATGTGGACTTTCTATGTTTCAGCGTTCACAAGATGCTGGGGATGAGCGGCGTGGGCGTCTGTTACATGAAAGACCCCGACCTGCTGACCGTCGGCGGCACCCCATCGGGGGGCGGGACGGTGACACGGACGTTTGACGACGACTACCCAATTTACGCCGCTCCCCCGCGCCGCTACGAGGCCGGCTTGCAGAACTGGGCAGGCATCCTCAGCGCG
>JANWYM010000479.1 GCA_025055355.1 Abditibacteriales bacterium | reverse complement strand
AGCCGCCCCGTGTCCGCGCCGTAGGTCTCGCACACGAAGTCCGCCGTGACCTGATTGCCGATGGACTTGGACATCTTCTCGACGCAGCGGACGATTTGGTCGCTGTGGCACTTCAGGCAGCGCAGCACCTCGCCATCCTCGCGCGCCTCCATCGCGTCGTGTCCGCAGGCTTGGCAGCGGAAGAACATCATGTTGACCATCCCCTGCGTGAACAGGCGCGGGAACGGCTCGCGGAAGGAGACCAGTCCCAAATCGTGCAGCACCTTCGTGAAGAACCGTGCGTAAATCAGGTGCATCGTTGCGTGCTCGACGCCGCCGACGTATTGGTCAACCGGCAGCCAGAATGCGACCTCCTCGCGGTCAAACGCCGCCGTGTCCGTGTGCGGGCTGGCGAAGCGCAGGAAATACCACGAGGAGTCCACGAAGGTATCCATCGTGTCCGTCTCGCGCCGCGCCGTCCCGCCGCACTGCGGGCAGGTCGTGTTCACGAACGTCTCGCTGGTCGCTAAGGGGTTGACGCCGACTTTGAACTCCACATCCGTCGGCAGCCGCACAGGTAAATCTTTCTCGGGCACCGGCACGATGCCGCAGCGGTCGCAGTAAACTATCGGAATCGGCGCGCCCCAGTAGCGCTGCCGCGACAGACACCAATCCCGCAGACGGTAATTGACCACGCGCCGCCCGATACCCTCCTGCTCCATGAACTCGGCAATCGCCGTCATCGCCACGCGGTTAGGTAGCCCGTTGAACTGCCCGGAGTTGACTTGCACGCCATCGCCAACGTATGCCTCCGTCATCTCCTCCGCGTTCAACGTGACCCCCTCGGGCTGAATCACGACGCGAATCGGCAGGTTATATCGCTTGGCGAACTCGAAGTCGCGTTGGTCGTGGGCCGGCACCGCCATGATCGCGCCCGTGCCGTATTCCATCAGCACGTAGTTCGCCACCCAAATCGGTACGGCTTCGTGCGTCATCGGGTTGATGGCATACGCGCCCGTGAAGATGCCTTTCTTCTCCACGTCGGCAGCGGCGCGGTCAATTTCGCTCTGCGCGAGGCACTCCTGCACAAACGCTTGCACCGCCGCCTCGCGCTCCGTGCCCTTGGTCAGTTCTGCAACGAGGGGATGCTCCGGCGCCAGCACCATGTAAGTCACGCCGTAAACGGTATCAATGCGCGTCGTAAAAACCTCGATTTCCGTGGCGCAGGCTTCCAGCTTGCCCTCCTGCCGACCGACCTGCAACTTGAACTGCACGCCCTCGCTGCGTCCAATCCAGTTGCGCTGCATGGCTTTGACGCGCTCAGGCCACTGCTCGAGGATGTCGAGGTCATCGAGGAGTTGCTGGGCATAGGCGGTGGTTTTGAAGAACCACTGCTCCATCTCCTTTTTGGTAACCGCTGTGTCGCAGCGTTCGCACAGCCCCTGCTTGACCTGCTCGTTTGCCAGCACGGTCGCACACTTGGGACACCAGTTGACGAACGATCGCTTCTTCTCCGCCAGCCCCTGCTCGAAGAACTTCAGGAAGAACCACTGCGTCCACTTGTAGTAATCGGGTTCGCAGGTGGATATCTCGTGGTGCCAGTCGAAGGCAATCCCCATCTGCTGGAACTGCTGTTTCATGTCGGCGATGCAGCGCCAGGTCCAGTCGCGGGGATGGGTTTGGTTTTTGATGGCGGCATTTTCAGCGGGCAAGCCGAAGGCGTCCCAGCCCATCGGGTGCAGGACGTTATCGCCGCGCATGACGCGGTAGCGCGCTACCACGTCGCCAATGGTGTAGTTGCGGATGTGCCCCATGTGCAGTTTGCCCGACGGATAGGGGAACATGTCGAGGTAGTAGAACTTCCTCCGCCCCGGCTCTGCGCGCGTGCGGAACAGATCCGCCTGTGCCCAGCGCTGTTGCCACTTCGCTTCGATACGACGGAAATCGTAACGGTCGGTCCTTTCAGTTGCCACGTGCCTCCCCTACCTTTGGCGCGCCAGCCTTGACAGGCGCGACGCCTCTTTTACGTGCGTCTCAACGCCTGCGTCACAAAAAATCCAATCGCCAGAACGACGGCGAGCAGAATCGCCGCGTAGAGCATCGCGAACTTCTCCGCGCGCGTAAACTGAAAGTATCGCCAGTTCGGGATGATGATCCCCAGCGCGATGAACGGCAGCCCCGGCAGCGGCGTTTTCACGACCGGCAGCAGCAAAAACGCTACCAGACTTAGCCCCACGCTCCACCAGAACGCCCCGAACAGGTTCATCTGAAACTTCGCCAGACAAGCGAACAGAACGGTCAGAAACAGGAAATCGCCGACGCCCATGAGCGCCAGCGGCGGGGGGGCTTTGCCGCGCGGTTGCGCGCGTGCCGCGCCCATCTGGGGGATTTTGACGGTGGCGATTTGGGCGATGGTCGGTGCTTTTTCCAGCGCCTGCGACACCGGTCCACCCATCTTGACGGTCCAGATGTCAACGAGCGCAGCGACAAGCGCGACGGGTAGGAGGATGTTGGGGTAACGAATCGCCAGCGCGACCAACATCCCCAGCCCGATCGCGGCGAAGATGAGACCCAGTTCAGAGACGATGTCGAACTTGCGCAAGCCTCCCCACATCAGAACGCCGATCACCAGCAGCGCCAGACGGTGCGCCGTCGGCAGCGGCGACTGGGCAGCGTAGAGAATGAGCGCGAGGGACAAAAGCAGAAACGCGAGCGTCGAGATGACGACGGTCAATACAGGATGTCCCCCTGTGGGAAGGTAAGGCACAACCACCTGGAACAACACAAACGCTGCGCCCCACTTCAGCAAGCCTAACCAGGCTTTGACGACGGAACCGCTTTGCGTCCCCTCCTGTGCGCTCACCCTTTCCATGATCCGCCTCAGTCGCAAATTTATAAAGCATTATAGCACGAAGCCCCCACATTGGCAACTTGTCGCGGGACGGGGACGCCCTGTCACCCAGAGAGTGTATCCGCTCCCAGTCGTGCCAAGCGTCGGGTGCCCTGCCACATCAACGCCGCGCCCACCGTCATCGCCGCCAGCATCATCCCCAACGTAGCGACTTCAGGCGTGTGCCCAAAGTGCATGAAGTTGTCAATGGTGAAAGGAATCGTCTGCCCGCCGGGCGGGTTGACGAGCAGCGTGACGCTGAGTTCGCCCGCGCTCAACACGAACACTAACAGCCCCGCCGCCCGCAAGCCCGGCGCCGCCAGTGGGCGCGTGACGTGCCAGAGGCTTTGCCCCCACGTTGCCCCTTCGACCTGCGCCGCTTCCTCCCACGCAACGTCTAAGGATTGCACCGCACCGCGCACCGCGACGAACGCGAACGGGAGGAAGCGCCCCAGGTAGCCCAGCACCACGATCGCCTTCGTGCCGTAAATCGCATCGCACGCCGGACGGTTGTAAAGCGCAATCAAGGCAATCCCGACCAGCACGGGCGGCACGGCAACGGGCAGCAAGACGCAAAGCGTCAGAACGTTCTGCCATCGAGGTATGACGCGCTCGACCACCATGGTCCCCGCAAACGCCAACGCGACGGCACCCCCTGCCGCCACCAGCGGCAGCAGCGCGGTGTTGACAATCTCCGTCGTGTGACTGTTCCACACTTTCGCGTAGCGGCTGAGCGGGAGGGAGTGAACGAACAGACTGAGGAGCGGCACAACGTCAGCAACGACCAGAACGAAAAAACAGGTCGCTGTCAGCAGACTTCGGTAACGGATGAAACGGATGTCTCGGCGGCTGCCGATGGGTAATCGGCTGCACCTGTTACCGAAATCCGCTGACAGCGATCCGCCGATGCTCCGCCACGACTTCCCCCGCCACGA
>JANWYM010000478.1 GCA_025055355.1 Abditibacteriales bacterium | reverse complement strand
CAACTCTTCACCCGCAGGCGCATCGCTCTCCACCAGCACCGTCCACTCCCCGCGCGTCGCCTCGCCGTCCAGCACCGCCGCGAGACGAGCTACGGAGTTGCCCGCGCCGCCGTCACGGCTGCCGTCATCCAGCCCGCGACGTCCTCGCAGGTCTTCCAATGAGATGCGTATATTTTTCGCCCCCGTCGGTGCGGGCGGCGGCTGGAGGATGCGCATCGGCTTACCGTCGCCCGTCGCGCCGATGAACACCGAACCGACGGATGCACCGCCCGCTGACAGGCTCAGTTCCGTCATCCAGCCGTCCGTCCCCGCGCCGCGACGGTGACGGAGCGTCCCGACGCTTGCGTTCAGGACGCGCTGTGCCAGCGGCGGCACGGTGACTACCAACTCACCACTCCGCCGCGCGAAGAACCAGAAGCCCTCGAACGGGCGCACCACCCCGCGCGCGGCAGCCAGGTGCGCCGGGTCGTCCAGCAGCACATAACGTCCCCGCGTTGTCGAGGAGTTATCTGGCTCAAATCCCCAGCCATACTCCTCCACCCACCCCGCCGCTTGCGCCTCGCGCAAGGTGCGCTCCTGACCGTTCACCCGCACACGCAGGGAGTTCCAAATCAAGTCACTTAACAACGGGTTGCCCAGCAAGTTCCAGCCCGGCTTAAAGGGGATGACGACCTGGCTACCCTCGGCGGGCAAATCACCGCGCGCGTTGGGGACAACGGGAGCGGTCAGAAGTGCCCAGAACCCTTTGCCCAGCACCTGCTCGGGGTCGGTGAAGAGCGTGAACGGGTCGGGATACATGGCATACGCCCCCTGCCCGCCGTTGGCTTCGGGGTTCCAGCGCGCCCAGCGGTCGGCGTCGAAGTTGAACACCCGTTTAGGGTCAGCGATTTCGCTTTTGACGGGCAAACTGACGATGCGCAAGCCCGCCCCGATGGGCGGGGGCGCACCGACGGTGGTGATGGCATCGGGTTCAGTGGGATGCGGCTCTTCATGTCCTACTTTATCCCGCGCCGCCGTGTAAAATCGGTAAGTGAATCCGAACTTACCAGAAAACTGAACGGAGGTTGTGCCAGATGGAAAGGTATCGAGTAGGCGGAAGTTTCCACCGTTCTCGGCGACCCACAGTTGCACATCTTGTACACCTGAGGCGTCGTCCTGGGTATCCCACCGCACTGTGAAGGTCGGCGAGGGAACAAGTGATGGTAAGGATTGCACTGCGCTTTGCGGGGCGGCGGCGTCGAGCGTCACGGCGACTTCATTCGTCTCCAGCGGGCTCTCTACGTCAAAGACGATAGAGGCACGGTTGCGAATAACGGTGCCCGAAGGCGTCTGGGGCAGCGGCTTGACTGAAAACCCCACGAATCCTTGACCTTCCGGTGGGTTCTGGTTGGGAGGCAGGAAGCCATCTCGATGGAGGTCACCGGTCGTCGGGTCAATCCCTCGAAAGGTCACGGTCATTGTGCGTGTGGTGGAGTCCACACTCCCTCGAATTTGAACTACGAGGTTTCGCGCTGGACGTAGGTCTACATCGGTGTTGATTGTTGAGGCATTAGGCGGCAATAGGACACGATGTTCCCCAAATCCCACCTGAATAAAAGTCAGCGTGTTCAAGTCGAGGTTAGAGTCTATAACGTCAGTGATGACTACCTCATGCGCAGCGCCCGTAGCAGTAGGTAGGTTCTCAAACTCTACGAGGAATTGAATCTTCTCATCGGCAGTAATGAAGCCGTTGATGCCTGCTGAGATACTCTTTGCATTTGGATCAGTAGGACGCACAAGCGGAGCAGACAGCCTTTTGCGCATTGAACTATTCTCCAAGAGGCGACTTAACTCCTCGCTCTTCTTTAGGCAATCCTTGGCGGCATCGAGGAACAACTCGAGCGACGCTTTGGCGAGGATGAACGCCGCCGTCTCGCTCAACCCGGTGTCTTTGATAATGTCGCCTAATTTGTCCTGTACCTTCTCCGCCAGATACTCGAAGGGCGACTTTTTGCCTTGGATGACCTCTCCAGCATCATGGATTTCATTGGCTAACTCGTCCAACTTGTTCTCGGTGATAAGCTTGATAAACGTGGAGTTCTCGGCGAGCACCTCTTTGATTTTGTCTATAATTTGGCCTTTCACTTCGTCTGCGGCTTCAGCGAAGATGTTTTCAACTAACTGCCTTAATCGGTCCTGGTCCTGAGCCCCAATTTTGCGAAAGTCAGGGTCAATCTCCACGCCGTTCATCACAGCTTCCAGTTGTAGGTTACTTTTAATGGCGATTTCGCACGCTGCATCCAAGACCAACGTGCCAGCGTAGAATAAACCTGCTGCAGCGATGCCTACCACCAGAAGAGGCACCGCCCGTTTGACCTCTGGCTGGGGCTGACGGACGGGATTAGAACGGGGCGCTGGCAAGGCTCGCATTTCGAGAATCCAATGATGAGTCTCAAAAGGACCCAAATCAGGTTTGAGAGTAATCAGCACCGGGATGCCGTTATAGATGCCGCGCGCTAACTCTTGTCCTTCAAGGTTCAGCACCCGGAAGTGCACAATGAATCTCTCTCCTCCGGTATCTATAGTCGGTAGGTCAAACTTAATCTGCGCCGCTTGCCGCATATCTGAGCGGTTAAAGGCGGTAATGAAAATTTGCTCACGCAAGCCAATAACAATACGAGGGGGTGCGACGACGTCAATATGTAGACGCGGTTCACGAATACGAAACGGTCCGGCACTGGCTTTGTGGGTAAGTGGATTGTCCACCTCCAATAAATATCTGCCCCCGGGCGCGCCGAAGGGGCGGAACACGGCGTTGATTTGCGCGCCGTCGGGACTCAACACCACACTCTGCGCTTCCAACGGTGGTCCTCCCCCTACCAGTCGCACCCGTGAACCTGTGAAGAACCGCCCGCCTTTGATAACGACTTCCACGGTGTCGTCCAGAGTCGTGGCGGAGTCTGGAGTGAACTCACGTATGATGGGTGAACTTTTCCGAATCTCGAATGAGTTTTGGCCACTTCCCCCATCTCCATTCGTTACCACAGCGTTCCACACCCCGGGTGTCTGCGCTGTCAAGTCAAACGTCGCCCGCAGCCGCGTCTCGCTCTCGCGGGTGAGGCGGGTGGGCAGGATGTCCGCCTCTCCGCTGCGACGGAGCAACGCCTGCACGTCGGGCAGGAACTCGCTGCCCGTAAAGGTCAACTCCACGCTGCCGAAGTTGATGGCGTTGGGGGGGTTGATTTCGGCGATGATGGGCTGGGAGCGGCGCAGGGTGAGGGCGCTCGCCAGCCACCCTTCCCGTCCGTTGGGGTTGCGCACCACCACATCCCATGTCCCCACCGCTGCCCCCGTTAGGTCGAAGGTGGCGCGGATGCGCGTCGCGCTCAGGACGTTCACCGCAGAGGCAACAATGTCAGGTTGTCCGCTGCGGGTGAGGCGCGCCGTTGCGCCCGCCAAGAAAACTTCGCCTGTCAGGTCGAAGTGGACCGTGCCGAACGCGGGGGCAGTGTTGGGGGTGACGCGGGTGAGGCGCGGGGCGGCGTCAACGATGTTGAACGCGCCCGGCAGCCGTCCCTCCTGCCCGTCGGGGTTGCGCACCACCACGTCCCACGCGCCCGCGGCGCGGTCGGTGAGGTCGAAGTCGGCGGTGATGGAGCGGTTGCTTTCCACGACGACGTTTGCGCCCGTGATGGAAGGCTGCCCGTTCCGCTGGAGCGTCACGCTCCCGCCCGCTTGAAAGTTCAGCCCGCTGATGCGCGCGTTGGCAGTGCCGACGTTGAGCGCCTGCGACGGGGTGATGCCGGAAACGATGGGGGCAGTGACCGCCCCGACGAGGCT
>JANWYM010000477.1 GCA_025055355.1 Abditibacteriales bacterium | reverse complement strand
CCCCCCCCCCCCCCCCTCCCCTGGGCGGGGCGTGCGCCCGTCCACCCCCCTCCTCCCCTTGGCGGGGGGGGGGGCGGGCGACTCCCCTCCTTACTAAGGAGGGGTCGGGGGAGGTCAGCATAACGCCGAGAATCTCCTGCAGTCCCCCTGGCGAAAGGGACAGTGAGGTCTTCGGATAGGCTCTTAGAACCTCTCCCAAAAACTGCTGTCATCGCGAGCGAAGCGAAGCGGTCTCAACTGTGATATCGCTTCGCTCGCAACGACGGTCGCCGAGAGCGATTTTTGCAGAGTCGCCCGCGACGCCGTCGCGGAGCAATCCGGCACGGCGCGGCGGGCGATATTGCTAATACGGGCTCTCAGAAACTGTTGCAAAACGCCTTTGCGCCCCTCTGTCATTCTGAGCGCAGCGAAGAATCTTGCCTTTTTGAGGCTCTTCGCTGCGCTCAGACGGGAGAGCGACGCTCCAGCGGAGCCGTCGGTTCGGCGAGAGCCTCACCCTCTTGGTGGTGGAACACGCCTTCTTTGCAGCGCGTCTGACAGTGTGATAAATTAAACGTCGAGGTGAGGTCATGCGACTTCGATTCGCATTGTGGACGGGGCTGGGATTGCTCGTCAACGTGACGCTTGCGCTGGCGCAAACGCCCAGCGACTTTTTGGCGCGTTTGCAGGCGCGGGGGCAGCAACTCAAATCGTTGGAAGCCACGATGACGACGCAGGCGTTTACAGCGGGCGGACTGCTGACGACGCAGGAGGAAATCACATTCGTTGCACCGAGTCAGTTGCGCATCCAAACGACAGGCGGGGACGTTCCCGAAGTAGACTGGCAGGTAACAGTGTGCAGTGACAAGGGCAGTTATGTTTTCACGCCGGCGACGCGGCGGTTGCGGCGCTGGCGGGAGAACCTCGTTGACCAGTGGGTGCGCGGCACGGGCGGTCCCGCCAACGTGGCGAACTTCGGGACGAAGTTCGACCGCGTGGCAGAGACCTACACGGTAGCCGGCAGCGCGGGGCAGCCGCTGCGCGGGCGTCCTACTTACCAATTGGTGTTGACGGAGAAAAACCCCACGCGGTTTTTCGTCAACGACTTCGTGCGCACGGGGGGCGGTTCAGGCTATCCGATTTACTTCAACGTCTTCAAACGCTCCGTCACCGCGCAGCCCCCCCGCGTGCACCTTCTCTTCGACGCCGAACGCGCTGTCCTGCTGCGGCGGGAACATTTCGACGACAGGCAGCGACTGATAGAGGCGGCTGAGGTAACGGAGACGAAGGAGATTGCCCCCGGGCTGTTCTTTCCCGTCGCCTTTGAGGTGAAAGACCGGGCGGGGCAACTAATTTCCAGAGTGTCCTACGAGGTGCAACGTTGGAACGTCGAAGCGTTGAAACGTTCTAACGCTTTTGTCCTCCCACCGATGCCCGACGTCGTCGCCGAAGACGCGGTGCTCCAACCCATCGCGGAATATCGGCGGGGGGCGGACGACGCCGACACGCATTACAACCTCGCCTTAGCCCTGTGGCGGCAAGCGCAGGACATGAACGCTGCCATCGCCGCACTCCAGAAGGTCGTTGCCCTCAAGCCGCAAGCCGTCGTGCCGCGCCTCACCGCCGCTGACATCCTCATGGTCGGGCGACGCTACCAAGAGGCGCTGTCTGTTTACGAGGAAGCGTTCAAAGTCGCGCCCGATTATCCAGGCTTGCGCGCCGCCAAAGGCTTTCTGGCGCAGCGGACGTATCAACGCGCCGCTGCCATCGCTGAATTCGAAGCCGCCGTGAAGGAGCAGCCCCACAACATCGCTTGGCTGGTGCTGCTGGGCGAACTGTATCAGCAGCAGGGAGAGGACGACCGCGCGCAGCGTTTGTATGAATCCGCCCTGCGCGCTCCCGCTCCCACCCATGCAGCAGCCCAGTTAGCCGCTATTGACAACCTGCGCCTGCTGACGATTTGGCGCGACCGCGCGGACGCCCTGCTCCAAGCAACCGCCAACGACCCCTCACCCTTCATGCAGACCCTGCGGGGGGATTTATTCCTGCATCAGAAGAAACTGGACGACGCGCGCGCCGCCTACGAACGCGCCCGCGCCGCCGCGCCGCACAACTTCAGCCTGGCGTTCCGCATCGCCGTCGCGTTGGAACAGGCGGGCGACACCGCCACCGCGCAGCGCCAGTATGAGGCGTTGGCGCAGTTAGGCACTCAAAGCGTCATCGGCGTCAACGCCCTCCGCGCCCTCATCGGTTTGCATGCCTCGGCGGGGCGGCACGAGGAGGCGTGGAAGATTTATCTGACGCTCCACGACGCCCTCGACTCCGAAGCGGATAAAGTGCAGGAACGCCGCCGCCTGCTGGAGACCTATCGCAAGCGGTTCCGCTTAGATGACCTGATGGCGTTCCTCAAAACTAAGTTGCCCGAGCGTCCCCCTCGTGAAGAGGTGTTTCGGATGCTCACCGAGTTGCTCGACTACTACGGGCAAAAGGACGAAGCGCGCGTGCTGACAGTGCAAGCGACCGCGACATTCCCCGCCAGCCCCTACTGGCGCATCCGCCAAAGCGACGTCCTCGTCGCGGAAGCCGTCACGTTGCCCAACCAGACCGCAGCCGACAAGGACCGCCGCTTCCGCCAAGCCCGCCGCCTTGCCGAAGAAGCCGTGCGTCTCGACCCCCAGCAATTCTACTACCGGGCGCAGTTGGCTTACATCGTCAACCGAGGACAGTTCTTCATGCTCGACCGCACCAGCAGAGACCAGTGGAAGCGGGAGTCCCTGCAGATGGCGCGCGACTTGATGACGGCTTTCCCCAACGACCCCGACGCGCTAACGGTGTATGCCACCATCGAATTGGACCAAATCCGCTCCGCCGCGACCGCCACGAGCCGCTTTCAACAGGCGTTGGAAATGGGAAAACCGCTGCACGTGCGCTTCGACGAAGTGTTCTTCATCCGCCAGATGCTGGCGCAGGTGGCGCTCGCCCGCAAGGACCTCGCGTCCGCTGTGCAGCAGTATGGGATGTTGTTCGATGCCGCTCCTGACCTTACCCGCGAGGCAGGCACGGGGGCGATGTTCCTTACACTCCTCACCCAAGTCGTCCCAGAGAGCCAATCGGTCGCTCTCGACAATATCATCAAACTGTTTCTTATCGTCCTGCGCGAGCCGAACACCAAGGCGGACAAAGACCAGTTGCTCCATACGTTCATCGAGGGAATTGCCCCGCAGGGGAAACCCGATGGCACGACGGTCAACACCGAGATGCGGCAGAAGGTGGCAGACGCCATCACGCAAAAACTGAAAGAAGCCAACGCCGACCCCTATCTGCACCACGTTCTGGGGCGCCTTTACGCCGCCGAGGGCAAGGCGGACGCCGCGCTCGCCGCCTACGAGAGAGCCGCCAACGCCGTGCCGCACGACCCCGACCTCGCCTCGTGGACGGGCGACGGTTACTTGCAGCAAGCGCGCCAGGAGAAAGATGAGAGCAAACGCAGCGAACTTTATCGCACCGCCCTGCGATGGTATCGCCAAGCGCTGACGCTCGACCCCTCGCGGATAGAGGACTACTACTGGACAGCGGTGGCGCACTGGGGGTTGAAGGAAATCAACAAACCCGCTGAAATCGCCCGCGAGATGATGCGGCACGTGCCCAACGACTTCCGCGCCCTGACAACGTTGGCGCGGCTCTACCTGGACGTGGGAAGGTTCTCCCAAGCCGTCGACGCTGCTCGTGATGCTCTCGCGCGCGGTGTCACCGACCCCGCCGTGTCCTCTGATGAAATCATCAGCCTCTCGTTCGGACTCGCCGGCGCGCTGGCGCAGGACGGAAAATTCACCGAAGCCGAAAC
>JANWYM010000476.1 GCA_025055355.1 Abditibacteriales bacterium | reverse complement strand
ATGGTGAAGCCAAACGCGACGTAAAAGCCCGACAGGTCCGCCAGCAATCCGCCCATCGGGCGGTTGCTCACGTAGGCGGATTCGGTGTCGCGGCACAAGCCGCCGCTGCCGAACAGTTGCAGGAAGCGCGTCTCCGTCACCTCGTCCACCCGCTGCGACAAGTCGTTCAACGCCTCGCGCCACGTGGGCGGCACTTCCGCCAACAGCGCGGTCAGCGTGGCGGCAACGTCCGCCTGCGGATAGCGGAAGCACAGCGCAAGCGCCTCAAACAGCGCGGCGTGCGCCAGCGCGTCGCGCAGGGTGTCCTGAGTGAGGTTAGTTGTCGTGGAGGTCATGTCTGTAAAGAGTCAATGGGGCGCTGTCAGCGGATTTCGGTAACGGATTAAGCGGATTGCACTGCGGCGAACACCCACGAAATCCGTTTAATCCGCTCCAAGAATCCGTTGACAGCAACTCATCACTTCACCTTCAATCTCACCCACCCCTCGCTGACCATCTTGCGCGCGTGGGCGTGTTCGGAGCCGCCGTCCCAGACAGCGAAGGCGACCAGACCAAGACTGCCGCTGGGCAGAGGCGCATCGTTGGCGTCGGCGGTCACCAACGGGCGGGCGAAGACGACGAACCAGCGTCCGTTCCTGTGAACACCTATGCCGCGCGCGTCCTGATGGGTTTGCACGGACAGTTGGTTCCACGTCGCTGCGTTCAGTTCTTCGATGATAGGAGCGATGCCCGGCACAATCGGGTTACCCGCTGCTTGCGCGGCAAGGTATTGGTCGCGTTCGGGTTGGTTGGCGATTTTGTCCTCGCCTGCGCGCGGGGCGAACGGGTAGGTGTCCGAATGGGCGCGGGGATAATTGCGCTCCAAGAACGTCTTGCCCGACTGCTTCGCCCACTGACGGTCCGCCCGCCACAGTAACAAGTGAACGGGTTTGTCCTCGCTGCCCATGCGGTAATCGGGCAGCGGATTGGTCTTCATCGGGAACTCCACTGCCGCCGCGTCGCCGAACTTATCGGAGCGCAGGTTGTTGTCGGCAGTGGGGTCAGCCCAGTCCAGACGGAACGCCACCCAGCCATCGTTGTGCAGGGCGCGCACGCGCACCGTGCCGATGGACGCCTTCGCCAACTTCGGCTCCTGCGCGGTCTGCGGGATGAGTTTCACCGTGACTTCCTTCGCCTGCCCCCACAACTTGCTTAACGGGTCATTCAGCGGCAGCGCACCTTTCACCGCAACGCTCTGCACGGTGAGGGGCAGCACCTTCAGCCCCTCCTCTGGGCTCGGCGTCTGCTGCGCCGCGCCGATGCGGACCGGGAGCAGGGCTGCCAGCGTCACCAACAAGTAGCCCGCGACGCTGTCGCGGATTCTCTTACTATCACCATATCGTCTCATGATTCTACCTCCACGTTATGTTCCTCGCGCTCTCCTTGACTGCGGCGCCGAATTGCGGTATATCAAGGGGGCAACGCAATCCGTTCATCGCCATGAGAAGGAGACAGGTAACATGGCTAAGAAAGAACCAGCGCGTCCAAAACGCAATAACAAACCGATGTCGAAAGCCGACAAAGTAGAGCAACGGCTCGCCCGCTCGTCAGCGTCATGGGAGAGCAATCGGCGCCGTCTCAAGGAACGTTATCTGACCCAGCAAGAGATACGTGAGCGGCTGAAGCAGATGCCTCCAGAGCGGCGGAAGCGCATGAAGGAACTCTTGAGCAAAGGGGCGCGGTGGGCAGTCGTTGAGGGGCGACCTTATACGGAGGAGGAAGAACGGGAGATGCTCAACCGCCTCTCCCCCGCAACGCCGGACGTGATCCTGGAACTCCTTCATCAGAGGTAAAGAGTTCCTATGCCCGCCCTCATTCACTCGTTCACCGACCGACCGCTTCCGACGGAGATACTGCTGGAGACGTCGTTTGTGGTCAGTCTCACCAACCCAGCAGACCCGTTTCACGCCGCGTGCGTCCAGTTCGTCGCTGATTTGGAAGCAGCAGGCGCGACGGTTGTTTATTCTATCCTGCTGCGACCAGAACTCGGGGATGCCGTCTTGAAGGTAGAATTGAGAGCGAAGTTTGGGCGGCGATGGTCCCAGGAACTGGGACGCCATCCTGCCCTCGCGGGGGCGTTCCACGCCGAGCAGCGAACGGCTGATGAGGCTTTCCTCAATCACCTTCCCCGCTTTACAGGGTATCTCGACGTTCCCCTTCTTCCCGACATCTTGACCCTGGCTCTGGCTCTGATACAGCAGCACTCGCTGCGCTCCTACGACGCCGTTCATCTTGCCACTGCTCAGTATCTCTCCATCCCTCATCTCGCAACTTTCGACCATCACTTCGACCCCATTGACGGCTTCACACTCTGGCGGCTGTAACCGCCACTTACCACTTGACCAAAGGGGTGGCACAGAGGCGCCGCTCCTGCCAACCACTTACCACTTACCACTCACCAACTACGAGATATTATGCCGATGCACGGCTCGCGCTTCGTCGAAGTAAGGACGGATGTAAACCGGCTCCTTCAGCGGCACGCGGCAGATTTCGCCGCCTTTGTCGTCATAGGCGTAGGCGGTCTCACCTTTGACCTTGAAGGAGTGAATGATGCGCGGTGTCGACCCGAACAGCAGCAGGCAGCCCAGCAGGGTCGGGTCGTCCTTCGCCTTCATGTAAGCCTCCTTTGCCGCCTCCACCTGCGGTCCAAACATCTGCACCAAAAACTTCTCCTTCACGTGCAGCGGCGGGACGTAGTAAACGTTCGGCTCTAACCCGAACTGCGGATACAGCGGCAGAGCGATTTTGCGGATATGCACGAGGTAATCAATCGGGTTGTCCTCCCGCGCCTTCTCGGGCAGAGAGATAAACCCGTGCAAGCGAATTTTGCCGATGCAATTCGTGAAGCACTGCGGCTGCATTCCGCTTTCAATCGCGGGGAAACAACCGATGCACTTCTCCGACGTGCCCGTGACGGGGTTGAAGAACGTCTTCTTGTAGGGGCACGCCTGCATGCACTCGCGGTGACCGCGACACTGGCGCTGGTCAATGAGCACGATGCCGTCCTCCTGCCGCTTGTAAATCGCGCCGCGCGGGCAGGCGGCGAGGCAGGCGGGATAAGTGCAGTGGTTGCAGATGCGCGCCAAGTAGAAGAACCACACGGCGTGGGGCACTTGGAGATACGCGCCCTTTTCAATCGGCTCGGAGCATTCGTCCTCGCCGAGGTTAGGGTGCGCCCAGTCTTCGTCGTCGGGGCGGTAGCCAAGGTAGCGTTCGCCCTCAGGCGCGGCTTCAAAAATCGTGTCACCCTCGTATTCCTCCTTGCCCCACTTTTGCGCTCCCAACATTTTCAGGATACGCAGGTCCCACGCGGTCGGGTAGAAGCCGAACGGCTTGGTTTCGACGTTGTTCCACAACATTGTCTCCTGCCCGCGTCCGCTCGTCCACGTCGTTTTGCAGGCGATGGTGCAGGTCTGGCAGGCGATGCACTTGTTGATGTCGAACACCGCCGCCCACTGCCGCTGCGGACGCGCTTCAGGATACCAATAATCCATCTTACGGTTGATTTGCCAGTTGAAGACTTGGTGTGGCATGGTGTCTCGCGGAAGGGGAAGTAAGGGGAAGTAAGGGGAAGTAGGGGGAAGTAAGGGGAGAAAAAGTCTGAGACGTTTTCCCCTCACTTCCTTTTACTTCCTTTCAGTCTCCTTACCTTCGTTTATCTCTTATCTCCCCTTACTCCCCTTTACTTCCCCTTTACTTCCCCTTACTTACCCATACATACACAGACGTGCCCCCACATACCCCAAGAACCCCCAACACACCCCCGAAAGGGCCCAGCTCACCACACACCCCAAGCCA
>JANWYM010000475.1 GCA_025055355.1 Abditibacteriales bacterium | reverse complement strand
AAAACCAAACACCTAAGACCTAATTTGGGTCTTAATCCTTGCCTAATGCCTCCAACGCTTGCCAATACTCCGACGGATGATCCACGTCGCGCACGATGCCTTCTTCCTCGCAGGGCAGTTCGCGCACGGCGTCGGCATGACGTTCGACAACCTCTTTCAACGTGGCGTTCCGTCCCAGCGCGAGAATTTCCGAGCGGAGCGCGGCGTCGAACAAGACAGGGTGTCCCCGTTTGCCGTGATAGGTGGGAATGACGATGGGCGGGCGTTCGCGGATGAAAACCTCAATCAGGCGATTGACGAGGTGGGGCGTGATGAGCGGCTGATCGCCTAAAGCGACGAGGAACGCGTCGGCTTCCGCGCTCAGCGCGCGCACGCCGCATTGCACTGAGGAGAGCATTTCGTCCTGATAACGCTCGTTGAGAGCGATGCGCACGTGGGCATGAGATGCCTGAGGCATTTTGCGATGGACAACGGCGGCGACCTCTTCCCACCGATGTCCCAACACGACCACGATTTCGTCCACCCGCGAGCGGAGCAACGTATCAAGGACCGTTTCCAGCATCGTTCCCTCACCGAAGGGGAGCAACTGCTTGAGCGTCCCCATCCGCTTCGACTCCCCTGCCGCCAACACTATCGCGCTCATCATAGAACTCCACCCCTTCCGTGATAGGGCTATTATAGCATGGGGAGAGAATTTGTCAAATTTGCACCCTACGGTTGGCTGGCAGCATAGGCTTGCGCTCGGTCAAGCGAGCCGATGCGGTCGAGAGGCCAAAACACCGCGAGGGCTTTGCCTTTGAGGTTCTCCATCGGTATGAACCCCCAGACGTGGCTATCGTGGCTTTCATTGCGGTTGTCCCCTAAAACCAGCAATTTGCCCGGTGGCACGGCATCCGCTCTGGCGGAGCGGAACCACCGTAGGGACTTGTGGCAGACCGTCGCGCCCTGGCGCACCCTGCCGCGCCAAGCGTCGAAGGGGCGGTTGGAAACATAGTAGATTTTGCCGTCAATGATTTTCATATCGTAATCCATCGGCTTGCCGTCGCAGAGGTAAGGTTCTACTTGGGGGCGACCGTTGAGATACAACGTGCCACCCCTGATTTCCACCACGTCGCCGGGCAGACCGATGACCCGCTTGACGAAATCTTTGGGCTGGTCGGGCGAGGCTTCACGCGGGGCGCGAAAGACGACGATTTCGCCTCGGTGTGGTGTGCGCAAGCGGTAGACGAATTTATTGACCAAAATGCGGTCGTTTTCGCGCAGGGTGTTGCGCATCGAGCCGGTGGGAATCCAGAAGGCTTGCACCACGAAAGGGCGAATGACGAAGAAAACTACAATGAGGGCAATGAGGAGAGAGTCAATCGTTTCAACGAAGAACTTTCGATGGGCGTCTTCCGAGACTCTGCGGGAGAAGACGCAACGCAATCCGACTAAGCCGAACACTCCAACAAGCAACAGCAGCAGATGGTCGAAGATGTCAAGTTGTGCCATGTCGTCGCATGAACCTCCACGTTAGGTGAAGCCTCCATGCGATGCATCCCTCCAAAAGGGGAATGGCGTTAAGTTAAAGGAGTTGCCCATGCCCCGACGCCTCGGGGCACCACGCCGTATGGAGATCGTCCTCCTCGTCGTCCTCGCTCTCGAACCTTCCAAACGACCAACGGAGTGAGACACTCTCGGTGGGGATAGCTTCGCTACGCTCGCTATGACATTCCCCTTACCTGTCATTGCGAGCGAAGCGAAGCAATCTCTTGCGGAGGAGACGACTCCAGCGGTGGGGATAGCTTCGCTGCGCTCGCTATGACACTTTCATCTGGCGTGGTGTCTCAGTTGAGACATGAGCAACTCCATCCCATTTGGAAGAGAGCCTAAGCCCCGCACCTGTGCTTAACTTAATGCCATTGCCCACCTATCCAACCATCATTAAAATAGGTGTCTGCCGTGACAAAACCCGCCGATGCGGGTCGGGGGTTCGCCTCTCTTTTTCACTGCAAGATCCCGATGCGCCAGCGGTCCTTGATCTCCTCGTCCAGACCATATCTCGGCTCGTTGTTTTTGGGCGGCCAAAAGATGCACATGGCTTTGCCGATGATACGGTCGCCGTCCAGCAGCCCCCACTTGTGACTGTCGTTAGAATTGGGGCGATTGTCACCGAGCACGAGGTATTTGCCTTCGGGAATTTTGCCCGGCGGGGCGCGGCGAATGGCTTCGTTCCGCGCCGGGTCGGACACGGGCGCGTCGTTGAGATACCATTGCCCTGACCACTCGCTCCAATATACCTTGCCGTCCACGATTTTCATGGCATAGCGCCCGGGTTGGCGGATGTAAGGCTCTTCTTGCACCTGTCCATTGATGAACAACTTCCCGTCCTTGATCTCCACGACATCGCCCGGCTTGCCGATGAGTCGCTTGATGAACTCCTTCTGTTCCTGAGGGTTGCCCAGGGCGACTTCGGGGGCGTGGAAAACCACGATATCGCCGCGTTCAGGCGGGCGGAGGTAGTAGACGAACTTGCTGACCAGAATGCGGTCGTTGACCTCCAACGTGTTGCGCATGGACTCGGACGGGATATAAAACGCTTGCACAATGAACGGGCGCACAATGAAGAACACAAGCGTCAGGGCAATCAGCCCGGAGTCAATCGTCTCCAGATAGAACTTCCGC
The DNA here is from genome assembly GCA_025055355.1 of Abditibacteriales bacterium. Taxonomy (GTDB): domain Bacteria; phylum Armatimonadota; class Abditibacteriia; order Abditibacteriales; family JANWYM01; genus JANWYM01. Next base: position 1,184 of record JANWYM010000475.1, on the reverse strand, counting down.
TGCTCACTCGACTTCGGGTCGTTGGCGGACATGCCGTAATAGATGACGACGCGAGCAATGCCCAACACCAATAGCACGAGAACAACCCAGTGAAGGTTGTCGTTTTGGAACGTCATCCGACATCATCTCCGGCTGGCGTCTTTGATGCGCGTCGTCTTACTGCCGATGCGGTCGCGCAGGTAAAAGAGACGGGCGCGGCGCACCTTGCCACGACGGCGCACCTCAATGCGATCTATGCGGGGCGAGTGCAACAGGAACGTCCGTTCCACGCCGACGCCGTTGGTGACGCGCCGCACCGTGAAGGTCTCACCTGTGCCACTGCCTCGCCGCTTGATGACCACGCCCTCAAACGCCTGCACGCGCTCCTTACCACCTTCGATGACCTTTACGTGAACGCGCACGGTATCGCCCGGGCCAAACACAGGGATGCCCTCGGTTTTCATCTGCTTTTCTTCAATGATAGATAAGACAGTCATCATCAATCGCCTCCTCAGACACCCACAAGGGGCTATATGACCGCGAGTTATCACACATCACGCATGACCCCTCACGTTTCACGCTTCCACAGGGCTGGCAGGGACGCCCGCCCCTACCCATCACGCTTCCACAGGGCTGGCAGGGACGCCCGCCCCTACCCATCACGCTTCACACCTTAAGTTTCCCGTTTCAACAAATCCGGTCTCCGCTCCTGCGTCCGCTTTAACGATTGCTCACGCCGCCACTGAGCGATAGCGCCATGATGTCCTGACAGTAAAACGTCGGGCACTTTCCAACCGCGAAACTCGGCGGGGCGGGTGTAGTGCGGATACTCTAACAACCCCGCACTGAACGAGTCGGTCTGTGCCGATTGTTCATGTCCCAACACACCTGGCACGAGTCGCGCCACAGCATCCACGAGGACAAGGGCGGGAATCTCGCCGCCCGTCAGCACGAAGTCGCCGATAGATATTTCATCCGTCGCCAAATACTGCGCCACGCGCTCGTCCACGCCCTCGTAATGTCCGCACAGCAGGGCGATGCGCTCGTGCTGCGCCAACTCCTGCGCGACGCTCTGCGTGAACACCCGTCCCTGCGGCGACAGCAAAATCACCGGACACGGCGCGGGTTGCTCGCCGGCGCGAAACTTCAGCACCGACTCGACAGCTTCAAAGAACGGTTCCGGTTTCATCACCATCCCCACCCCG
>JANWYM010000474.1 GCA_025055355.1 Abditibacteriales bacterium | reverse complement strand
AAGGCTATGCCAAAGGGAAGCGTTTGGATTGAGAGATAAATTGATAATGCTATGGCGAGGATCATCATGAAGGGTATGCCCTCGATACCCCCGCTTCTCATTATCTGAGAAATTTCGGAGTCGGGATGGCGTGCTAAATTGTAAATACTGCCAACTGTTAGATATATCATCGGTCCTGACACAGCAGTTACAACAGCCGTCAGGATCACGATCACAAGATCAACCTGACATTGCTTGAGCCAGAGTCGCATTCCCGTTCCCGACAGACCTGCTTGGAATTGCCTTCTCATTCTCATTGTCACTGCCACCCGCCCGATACCAATTCATCCCATCCCGCGCCGGATCCCACTCCAAAACCGCCCTACACTCGCCCCATAATACCGCACCCCCAACAACATCAACCCACTATCGCTATCGGCGTAGTAACCCAAACTCCCACGAACTTGTAGGGGTTCACCGTCGCCCCGCTGGACGACAGCACGTTCCCCCATGCATCATAACTCACCGCGTCCGTCATCGCCTGGCTCAGATTGGTGAGTTGCCGCATGCTGCTTAACCCGCCGAACTGGTAGTAACGCGCCCCCGCACCCCGTCCGTGTTCGTCGTGAAGGTGTTGGTCGTGCCGTTGGGATACGTCATCTGGGTCAGTTTGTTCTCATAGTCCCACGTGTAACTCGTCGTCTGCCCGCCCACGGTTCTGCTGAGAGTGTTCCCGTTCGCGTCATACGTGAAACTCACGTCCCCCGCCGTCAGCATCTGGTTCAGGTCGTTGTAGGTGTAGTTCGTGGTGGTGTTGGTCAGGTTGTTCGTCATGCTCGTGCGGTTCTGCGCCAAGTCGTAGGTGTAACTCACATCGTGAAACACCGTCCCCGCCCCGTTGCGCTTCACCTCCCGCGTGAGTTGATACAGGTCGTCGTAACTCCACGTCGTGGTTGCTCCGTCCGCTTCCGTCATCCCCACGCGGTTGCCCGCCGCGTCCAAGGTGTAAGCGAATGAACTCAGCACCGTGTTGTCGCTCTTCTTGTTGAGAAGGTTCGTCAGCAGCCCTCGGCTGTTATAGACATACTCCACCTTTGTCCCGTTTCCGTTAATTTGCTCCGTCACCGCCCCATTCCGATTGTAGGCATACGCGAAGGTTTTCCCATCGGGCGTGGTGAACGACGCTTGCGAGCCGTTGTCGTAATACAGGAACGTCGTCGTACCATACCCGCTTAACGTCATCGCCGTCCGCTGCCCCACCACGTCGTAGGCGTAACTGACGACCCTCCCGCCCGGATACGTCACGCTCAACATCTCGCCCCGGTCCGAGTAGGTGTAGGCGTAACTCCCCGTCCCGTCGCTCATCTGAACCCGCCGCGAGGTAGAGGCTGCTCAGGAAGCAGCCCAGCGCGCATAGCGCCACCCGCCGCCGCGCCCCCTGCGCCGCGCGCGGCGGGCGCAAGCGCAAGGCGGCGAGAAGCCGGTGACCAGCCATCAGTGACCAGTGACCAGTGACCAGTGACCAGGAGGGGCGGCGCGTCCCTGCCCGCCCGCTGCGCACGCCGAAAAGCCCCACGACGAGCAGCAGCCAGACCCCATACCTGCCCCACTCGCCCGGCAAGGCAGAGCCAGCCGCCAGCGTCTTGGCTGCTTCCTTCCGCCGCAACTGCAAGGCATACCCGTCCCAGCCGTAGCCCCACGGCGCGCTCAACTCCTCCTGGGCAATCATGCGCTCGTTTCGCTCTTCGCCTTTCCCGTTGCGCCCTTCTAATGCGGGGTCATACACCCGCACCACTACCCGACTGCGCCGCCACCCCTGCGCCGCCGGGTCGAAATACGAAACCCCTAACCCCTTCTTCTCGACTGCCTCCACCAGCACGTAATGGTTGCGCTGCACCCATACTATCGCCGGCAATTGCAACTTGCTCACGTCGCGGTCCGCCACGTAAACGCCCTCGCCAACCAACCCGCGCTTCTCAGCGACCTCCTTCAATTTCCACAGGGGCGTCCCGTTCGCCCGCGTGCCTGCCTGCCGCGCCACCGCCGCTGCTTCGGCGCGCACGCCGAAGGTTTGCAGCGCCCGCGTCAAGCACAGCGGCCCGCACCAGGCTGTTTTAGATTGCGGATTGCGGATTTTTTTCTACGGGATGGCCGTAGGCGATGCGCCGTCGGCTCGCTGACGGTGGAGCGGCGCCGATCCGCATCCCCCGCTTGCCCAACAGCGTGACCGCCCGCCGCGCAAGGTAGCAGTCCTTGCGCCGCTGGATGAACTCCCGCAGGTAAGCCACGCCTTGCTGCGTCTGTCCCTCCGCCAAGTAGGAGACGCCGATTTGGAAGTCCGCCATCTCCGCCGGGGTGGAGCCGTCCGACAACTTCAGTCCGGGGTCTTTGTAGTCCGTCAACACCTCCCGCCACGCCAGCCGCGCTGCCTCCCCGCGCCCGCGTCGCTGATAGAGGACGCCCAGCAACAGTTGCGCCCGCATCTGCTCAAAGCGGATGAACGGGTCGGGCGACGACGGCGCGGCGGTCAGTTTCCCCCAGGCGGACTGCGCCTCCTCCAGCCACCCGCTCCCCGACAGAAGAAGCCCCATCTCACACTGCGCCGTTGCCGCCACAGGCGTGCCGGGGTATTTGCGCGCTATCTCCTCTGATTCCAGCAGTCCCAGCAACGGCAAGTCGCGGCGGACGCGCGCGAGGGCGCGGGAAAGTTCGGCTTCCGGCGGCGACCATTGACTCCGCCAGGGCAACGTCATCGGAGTGTTCTTCTGAGCCAGCACACGACCTCGCGGGGAGAAGAGGAGCAGCCCGACGACCCCCGCCGTCAGGCTCACGCGCAGGGCGCAAGACACAATTAGAGAGAGAGTCGGTTCATACCTTTAACCTCCATGCCGACCTCACCTCTGCGCGGGCGGGACAGGCGAGCCAATATCCGGTGAGACTCGTCCATCAGATTTGCTTCCATAAATCGTGTAGCGCTGACATCCTGTTGGCATTTTATGCCGGCTGGAAGCCTGCGCTACGCAGTTTGCGGTCAGCGTCACGGCGCGGGCAAGGAGCGATACTGTTCGCGAACCGAGACCGCCGAATTGCTTGACGCCGCGCGCCGCAGCACGTCCGCCAGCACGCCGACGACGTGCGAGGACTCGCAACTCTGCGGGAAGAAATTATGCCCCTGTAACTGTCCGCCCTTAAACTGCTGCCACATTTCGACGAGGCGCTGCGCGATGGCGTCCACGTCGTCCGGGGCGACGACGATGCCGCCCGCCTGTTGCACCAGTCCCGCCGACATCCCGCGCGGCGGCGTGAGCGCGAGAATCGGCTTGCCGAACGCGAGATACTCCAGCAACTTGGAGGGCAGAAAGACGCTCGGGCCGTTGCAGGGCGCGTCCACCAGCAGCAAGGCGTCCGACGCGGCTTGACATTTGAGACTCTCAAAATACGGAACCCTGCCGGTGATGGTAACGTGCGTCTCCAACCGCAGGTCGTGAATGACCTGTCGGAACTCCGACGCGAGGCTGCCCACAAAGCATACGGCGATGCGTTCGCCGAACTCCGCTTCCTGGTCAATCGCCTGCCGCAGCGCGCGCAGAAACGGCACGGGCGAGCGGATGCCGTAGAACTGCCCGACGTGCGTGAGGATCAACGTTGGCAGGTTGGCACGTTGGCACGTTGGCAGGTTGGAAGGTTGGAAGGTTGGCAGGTTCAACTCGGAGCGGTCGAAGGAGTTGGAGACGACAAACGATTTCTCTGCGACGGGATACTTGGTGACGAAGCCGTCGCGGATGTAGCCTGTCGCGAAGGTCAGGGCGTCGGCGGTCTCAACGATTCTGCGCTCCCACGTTTCATGGAAGCGGCGATGCCTTGCACGGGGCAGTGT
>JANWYM010000473.1 GCA_025055355.1 Abditibacteriales bacterium | reverse complement strand
GGTTGTGCCGGTTGTGCCAGAATCAACTGGCTCAACTGGCTCAACCGGCTCNACCGGCTCAACCAACTGAACCAGTTCACGCAGTTTTTGATTTTGCGCCCAAATCATCGGGTGGGTGTTCTCGCGCAACTTGCCTTCGTAAATCGCCTTCGCTTCTTCCGTCAGCAGGTTGACTTGGGGTTCGCCGATGGCAGCGGCGAACTGCTCCGCGCCCTCGCCGACGAGCAGAACGTGCGGCAACCGCTCCATCACCTTCCGTGCAACCGTGATGGGATGCTCGTAACCCTTCATCGCTGCCACTGCCCCCGCCGATAGAGAGCGTCCGTCCATGATGGAAGCGTCTAATTCCACGACGCCCAAGACGTTGGGCAATCCCCCCAATCCCACCGAGTGGTCTTGCGGATTCGACTCCACGGCGCGGATGCAAACCTCCACCGCGTCCAACGCGCTCCCGCCACGGCGAAGAATTCGCATGGCTTCGGCAAAACCGACCTGTGCGTTTGTGCTGCCGACTAAAATCATGCGTTCCCTCCCAAATCGAAATCACAGGACCTTCAAGTTCGATCAAGCAGAATATAGGCGACATTATAGCACACGCCGACGGGAAACAAGAAACAGAGCCCGAGCCACGACGTCTGTTATCCCCGGCTGCATGTTACACTGGAGATTGTATTAGCATGAATGATAAAATGCCCTGAGAAGCGCGTTTTATCAGCCATAGCGAGTCCTTTAATTGAGGAGAGAACAACGAAAGCGTCGGTGTGGTGTTTACTACTGGCAGAGGTATGCTTTCGCGTTGCCTCTCCACAAGCGGCGAGTCAACCCGCGCGAAATCCTTACGTGAACCTTTTGGGAGAAGACGTTAGAGAAAAGTATGTTGGAGCGGCTCTTTAAACACGCCCCGAAAGATAAGGTTCTTTACCTTGAGAAGAATGGGCTGCTCGGAAAGGGAGAATTCCCGGTTCCACTTGAACTGCGTGATCTACTCTTTTCGGCTTACTACCGCACGAAGTAGTGGAAGAAACTGTTTAGGGGTTCAGATTCTCAACGATATAGCAGGCGAGGTGCGAGAGTGGGTAGTGGAACACAACGGCTCTCTTGATTCCCACCAACGAACGCTTGAAGACTGCTATGGATTTTTAATGCCTATCTTCGAGAAGGCGCGCAAGCGCCTTGTCGGAAAGAAGACTTTAGCAGACAGCAAAACCGCAAGGTTGAGGAGAAGGTCCAGCCACGTCCAGAAGCATGCGGGAGCGCGGCTCTGAGGCGCACACGTCGCTATGCGACTCTGACACGCACGCTCATCGGCACCTGCGCCGCCCGCAAACATCGCGTCTCGTCGCACGCCTGATAGGAAAGGGTCAATTCTAACGCGCCCGTTTGCGGTTGCGCGGCGGCGTCGGCGAGCAGTTCGACGGTCAAGGTTACATCGCCCGTGTAGGCGTCCAAGGCTTCGGGGGCAAACGCTAACTGGAGCGGCTGACCCGGCGGGTAGTGAATCGCCGTGACCTGCACAGGCAAGGAGGATGTCACTTCCAGTTTCGTCGGCGTGAGGAAATCCAGCGTCGGTTGAGAGGATTGAATGTGCCAGCCTTCTTTGATGTGGAGGTGAACCGAAACCATAGCCGTTTCGCCCGGAGGCAGTGTCACAGTATCGGGTGACACCTCAACGCGGAGGATTGCATCAGGCGAAATCGCCACCGTCGCGGTGCGCAACGGCGCCGTGCCGTCGGACAACATGAGGTCGAGAACGTAAAGCATCGTGCCAAAACCGCGCGGGGCACGGGGGAGGAAACCGCCGAACGCCTCGAGGGTCTGGCGCGATTTCGCGAGGAAGTCGGCACGTCCCGTCAGCCGCCCCAACTCCAACAGCCCCAACGCCGCCATGCCGTTGCCCGAGGGCTCCGCGCCGTCGAAGCCGCTTTTGAGCGGGGCAATGAGTTGTTCGGGGTGGTCGTGCGAGGTGAAGAAAAACCCGCCTTCGCTCGCGTCCCAGAACAGTTCAATCATCTTATCCGCCACCGCTGTGGCTTCCTGCAGCCATTCGGCTTTTTCGGTGGCTTTGTGCAGTTCCACGAGAGCCACGACCAAGCAAGCGTAATCGTCGAGGTAGGCGTTCAATTTCGCCTGCCCGTCGCGGTAGGTGCGGCGCAGGCGTCCGTCGGCATCGCGGAGGTGGGTGAGAATGAATCGCGCCGCGTTCTCGGCGGCTTGGCGGTAGCGCTCATCTTTTAGCACCGCGTAGCCGCGGGCGAAGGCGTCAATCATCAACGCGTTCCAACTGGTGAGGATTTTGTCGTCGCGGTGCGGATAGGGGCGCCGCTGCCGCGCCTCCAGCAATTGCCGTCGCTTCTCGTCCAGCCATTGCCACAGCGCAACCCCCTCTTGGTCTCCCCCTTGGTAAGGGGGAGAATCAGAGGGGGTTAATTCTCCCCCTTGGTAAGGGGGAGAGACAGAGGGGGTTAATTGCTTCGCCCACTCTTCCACAGAGCGGTTCAGCAGGTTCGGGATGCTTTTCCCCTCGAAGTTCCCGCTGGGCGTGATGTCGTAAATCTGGCAGAACAACTCGCCATCCTGCTCGCCCAGGACCTGTTTGACTTCTTCGGGCGTCCAGACGTAATACGCGCCTTCCTCTTTCTCGTGGCTGCCGGGCGCGACGTAACTTTCCGCGTCGAGTGCGGAGTAAAAACCACCCTGCGGGTCGGTCATCTCGCGCAGCACGAAGTTGTAAGTTTCCTCCGCGATGCGGCGGAAATAAGTGCCCTTCGTAAGTGCGAATACCTCCGCGTAGAGCGGCGCGAGTTGTGCGTTGTCGTAGAGCATCTTCTCGAAGTGCGGCACGAGCCAGCGGTGGTCGGTGGAGTAACGGGCGAAGCCGCCGCCGATTTGGTCGTAGATGCCGCCCCGCGCCATCTGTTCAAGCGTGATGACGACCATCCGCCGCGCCGCGTCGTCGCGGGTCCGCCGATACCGCTGCCACAGGAAGCGCAATGCTTGATGCGGCGGAAACTTGGGCGCGCCGCCGAACCCGCCGTAGCGCGGGTCGAACGCCTCCATCAACGCCTGCACCCCGAAGTTCAGCAGCCGCTCGTCCAGCCCCTCGGCAGAAGGCGCCGACAACGCCGTTTGCCGCGCGATGGCTTCGGCGACTTGCCGCGCCGTCTGCTCGATCCTCTCGCGGTTGGTCCGCCAGACGTCCGCCACTTGCTGCAGCAACAGCATGAACTGCGCGCGGGGAAAATACGTTCCCGCGTGAAACGGCTTGAGGTCGGGCGTGAGGAACACCGACATCGGCCACCCGCCATGTCCTTGCGTGAACAGCAGCGTCGCTTGCATGTAGATGTCATCAATGTCTGGTCGCTCCTCGCGGTCAACCTTGATGCTGATGAAGTGCTCGTTGAGGAGTCGCGCCACTTCTGCGTCCTCAAAACTTTGTCGCTCCATGACGTGACACCAGTAGCAAGTCGAATAGCCGATGCTGAGAAAGATCGGTTTGTCCTCCGCCCGTGCTTTCTGAATAGCTTCCGCGCCCCACGGATACCAGTTCACCGGGTTGTGCGCGTGCTGCAGCAGGTAGGGGCTGGTTTCGTGAATCAAAGCGTTTGTGTATTGATGTGACAAGCGGCTCACTCCTACGTTTGGGTCAATCAGTCACTGTCAGCGGATTCTTGTAGCGGATTAAGCGGATTACTTTGCGGCAGACGCCACTGAATCCGCTTAATCCGCTACAAGAATCCGTTGACAGCAACTGATTGACTCGAAACGTCATGGTGCAATCGTTGTGCCGTTCCGCTACCTTTTTAGGACGCGCTGAATTTCGTCACGGGTGAAGACGACCACGAGCGGCACGCCGTCCAGCGTTT
>JANWYM010000472.1:1354-3871 GCA_025055355.1 Abditibacteriales bacterium | reverse complement strand
CGGGGCGCATCGGCAACGGCACGCACGAATACAACGTCCCGCTCGCCGACGGCACGTTCCGCAGCGGCGCGCTGCGGGCGGAGAACCTGGCGTGCACGGCGGAGGACAATTTGCGTCCTGCCGTTCACGTCAAAGACCCCCGCCAGCCCGGCGTGCTGGAGGTGCGGATGCCCAGCAGTTACGTTTATCTGACAGGCACGCTCACCTTCAATGCCGTCGTCGGCAGCGGTGGCGAGGTCGTCGCTCTGTTCTCGGACAACAACGGCTTGGACTGGAAGGAACTGAGGCGCGTCACCGCATCAGGCGATCAGACGATTGACCTGAAGCCGCTGGTCTTGCGGCGCTACGATTACCGCCTGCGGTTCGTGCTGAAAGGCAAAGGCACGGGTTTGGACGCGCTCAAGGTCGTCCATGACATTCAGCACTCGCAGCGGGTGCTACCGGCGCTGACGCAGGGCAAGAACACCATCACCTTCAGCGTGGGGGCGCAGGAGGGCACGATCACGATTGAAGGCAGCCTCAACCCCGACCACAAGGGTAAGCAGTTGCTTTACACGGATTTTCATCCCATCCTGAACAACGTCGAGGAGCGGCTGATGCGCGTCAAGGGCGCGCAGGGGGATGTCACCTTCCCCATCCACACGCCCGGCGACATGGTGCGGCTGCGTCTCGGCGGGCACTACCGCGCCCGCGATGCAAAGGATGGTTGGGACATTCAGGTTTCCTTCGACGAGGGTAAGACCTTCAAGACCGTGGACCGTTTCGGCGGTCCGACGCCCGGTCACTGCAAATACCTCACGGTGTCCGACATCCCGCCCGGCACGCGCAAAGCGCTGGTGCGCTGGTCGGGGCAGCAGCGCAACACCACCTGCGCCTTCAGCTTGCGCATTGATGCCGACTACCAGCAGCCGCACGGTGGCTTCCGCCCAGTGCGCATCACCTACGTCTGGGAAGAGAGGGGCATCGAGAAACGGCACGTTCACATCGCGCGGCAGCCGCGTGAAACGTATTACATCACCTGCGACAGCACCCCGACAATGAAGAGCCTCATTCTGGAACTGGCTGAGTAATCCCCCGATGACAACAGACGGCGTGAAGCCGAGTCTGTGGAGGGGGAAACGAAGTATGCGGCACTATTTCTTCATCGTGCTTGTCTCTGTATTGCTATGTATGGCAGGTTTCGCCCTCACGCTGCCACGCGCCAGCCGCGCCGCGCAGCCGTTGGGTGAGCCAGTGCTGGAACCGCCCACGCTGCATTGCTTGGGTGTCTACTGGGTGATCGGCGGCGATGATAACAAGAACGCCCGCGTCGAAGTAGAGTATCGGGTTGTCGGTCAGCCGTGGCGCCGAGGGCTGCCACTCTTCCGCGTGGAGAAGGGTGCGCATCAGCACGACAGAAGGAGGGGCGGCGCGTCCCTGCCAGCCCAGGCGTGGTTGTTCGCGGGCAGCGTGGTGATGCTGACACCGAACACGGAATATGAACTCAAGTTAACACTCATTGACCCCGACGGCGGCAGAGCGGAAAAAAGGCTGAAAGCGCGCACGATGGCTGAGCCCGTCGCGCCGCCCAACGCGCCCCAATATCACGTTGTGCCCGGCGATGGTGGTGGAACGGGGACGCGCAACGACCCGTTCAGGGGCTTGGCAGCGGCACAGGCGCACGCGCAGCCTGGCGACGTCTTTCTGCTGCACGCGGGGGTTTACGAGGGCACGTTCACCGTCACGAAGAGCGGGGCGCCGGGCAAGCCAATTGTCTGGCGCGGGGCGGGCGACGGCGACGCCATCATTGATGGACAGGGCAAAGCCGCGAAGCGGCCGGGGCGGGGGATTTCAGCGGGGGACGTTCACGATGTCTGGTTTGAAGACCTCACCGTGCGCAACGCGGATTACGGCATCGTCGCGCATCGCGCGGCGCGCCTTGTCATTCGCCGCTGTCATCTGTATCGGTGCGATTATGGCATCGCTGCGACGCACAACGACAACGACAGCGTCCATGGCTTCTTCATCGCCGACAACCTCATTGAAGGACCTTCGACATGGCCGCGCACGAAGGGCATCGAAAACGCGCGCGGCATCCAAATCACGGGCGCGGGGCATGTCGTCTGCTACAACCGTGTTCGCGGCTTCGCCGATGGCATTGACACCTTCCCCTCGCCGCGCTGCGCGGCGATTGACTTTCACAACAACGAGATTTCCGAAATGACCGATGACGGCATCGAGATGGACTACTCCGAACGCAACACGCGCTGCTTCTTCAATCGCCTCACCAACGTTTTTCAGGGCATCTCCGTGCAACCCGTTTATGGCGGACCGGTTTACATCTTCCGCAACGCGCTTTACAACGTCGGCTTGGAGACGTTCAAGATGCACAACAGCCCGTCGGGCGCGCTGATGTTCCACAACACCAGCGTGAAGCAGGGGATGCCGCTCATCCTCTACACGGGCGAGCGGGTGCGCAACTGCGTTTACCGTAACAACCTCTTCATCGGCACGGAGGGCAACTACGCTTACGAGACC
>JANWYM010000472.1:0-1344 GCA_025055355.1 Abditibacteriales bacterium | reverse complement strand
CGTCGGTGATCCGCCCAGCGCCTCAGCGCGGGATGCATGGATGCTACCTATGCTGGCCGCACGGGTGGAAGCGGAAGCATTGCGGAACGCAGCGTGTAATGAACGGCGGGCGACGGATGGCAGGCGCGGGCGAAGGCGCCCGTTTACCGGCACGCGGTGCGGGTTGACCCCGATGCGTTCGCCAGCGGTGTCAAGCCGCCCGATGACGAGCGGAAGCAGTTTGACGTTTCCCTCAACGATCTGCGGTTGCGAAGCGACACGGCGGCGATTGACGCGGGAGAAGTGCTGCCGAACTTCAGCGACGGCTACATGGGCAGAGCGCCGGACTTGGGCGCGTATGAGTGGGGCGCCCCGCTGCCGCATTACGGTCCGAGGCACCAACGGCTACGCGCCGGGCAACGATGAAGTCGCAGCGCGACGGCCGGCGCGGGCAGGACGTAGGGGCGGGCGTCCCTGCCCGCCCAAAGGATGCGGCGCGATGGCCGGTGAGGACAGAGACATGAGAAGGACATATCAGAGTCTATCTCCATTTCAGTCAACGTGGCTCCTGACCCCATTGTTCATCCTCATCCTTGGAGGACAAGCCATGAGTCAAATCATCCTTCCCGAGCTTGACCCCAACGAAAAACCGGGCGAGCGACCCTACGAAATGGTGTGGGCGAAGCGCACGGAACCCGCGCCGCCCCACGTGCGCTTTGACGACCTGCGCGGCTGGACGATGCAGGTGTCGGGCGGTGCACAAGCGACGCTGCAAGTCAGTCGCGCCCAGAACGTCTGGGAGCGTCCGGTGGCGCGGCTGCGCTATCGCGGCGATGGGAAGGCTACCTCTCAGCCGCGCATTGTGATCACTTTCCCGCAGCCCATCGCCTTGCCCGACGGCGCGGACTCGGTGGATGTGTGGCTCTACGGCAACCGCTGGGACTGGGTGAACCCGCCGGGCACACCGCCCGTCAGCATCATTCTGCACCTGCGCGACGGGGACGGCAGCGCGCACAATCTCACGGTGGACCGCGTGCGCTGGGAGGAATGGTGGCTCATGCACCGACGGCTGCCTGCGATGAGGTTCCCCGTTCGCTTGGAGAGCCTCGAAGTCGCGGGCGGTTGGCAGGCGGAGTGGCGCGAGATTTTCTTTGACTCCATTCGATTCTATCGGGAGGAGTTACCGCCATTGCAATTCGCCCCGCGTCCCCAGAGAAATCTCACCCTGTTTGAGGGGCAATCGCCGGGCGCGAACACCGGCGCGACGAAACTGCCTTTTCCCACCCGCGAGGAGACGATTCTGCCGATGCACTTCGGCGGCGCGTTTCGCACCACCGTCAGCGGCAGCCAGCAGAAAGGGTATCT
>JANWYM010000471.1 GCA_025055355.1 Abditibacteriales bacterium | reverse complement strand
GTCACTTCTCCCGTGCGTTTGTTTTGCTCCGCCAGTGATTGGAGGACGGCGTTCTCTTTTTGTATCTCGGCGGAAACGTCTCCTCCCGTCTGGGTCAGTTCCTCGATGCGCTGCCGCCCGACGCGCTCGTAGGCGGTCAGCGCGGCGTCAAAACGGCCGTTGCTCTTCTGATACGCCTCCTGGTATTTCTGCTGCGCGTCCTGCGTCTTCTTTTGTAGCCACAGCAGGTTACCTTCCGCGTAGAGGAGATAGGCGTCCAGCGGCACGATGTCGGGGCGCGTCGCTTCCAACCACTCGACGGGGCGCACCGGCACGCCGAGCGCGCGGAACTTTTCCAGCGTTTTCGCGGTCAACGCGGCGTGCAAGCGGGGCAGGTCTTGCAGCCTGCCCTCCACCGTGCCGATGTCTTCGCTCTTGCCCGTTTCCCGCACGAAGAGGGCAGCGCGGATTTTCACGGACGTTTCAGGTTTCACCCCCGCGCCGCTGGCGTCTTGGTAACTGCCGACGAGGAGAAACTGCACGTCGGCGGCTTCGCACGCCTTGCGCTGCGCGGCAATGTCGTCAAGCGGGACTTTCGCTGCCTCAAACTTTTGCGCGGTGAGAGCCGCATAGGTCTGCGCGGCGTCGCGCACGTTGAGCAGGTAAACGCGGCGCAACCTTGCCGCCAGCGTCTGCGGCGTGCCGCCCACGCAAAGCGGCTCCAGAGACGGAAAAGTAAGTCCCGTCCTGAACGATGCCACCGCCACCGTCACCGCGCGCGGCGACGACGCGGCTTCTGCCTCCGGCGTGGGCTGTGCCTCCGGTTGCGAAGGGGTTTCCTGCGCCTCCCTGCGTCCCCACGCTGCGCTCATGAGCAAACACGCCGCAATCAACCAAGAATATCGTATCAACTTCATATTGCTCCCTCCTGCAACATCCACGAGCAGATGGAACGGCGGAAAAGGGGGTTTCGTCCCGCTGCTCACTGCCATCTTGTCTCTTCATTTTACCTCAACTGACTCGCTTCCGCCCAAGAAATTTCAGCAGGTCACAATACGCTTGCGCCCGCCGAGGCCAAGTCGGCGGGGGGAGATGGCAAACCTACTGTGACATACTGCATTTGCCCGCACCCACTCCCTTGTGCTATAATGCCGGCGCGATGTTGAGCAACCCCGTTCTCCTTAAAGAACTGCGCCTCATCATGCGCACGGGACGTCCTTTCTGGGCGATGCTGGGTTACGTCGCGGTGCTGGGCGTCGCGGCGTGCATCGCGTTCCCGCACGGACCCGTTACGCCGACGCACTCCCAGGCAGGGCGCACCCTGTTCTGGACGCTGACAGTTTTTCAGTTCATCCTCGTCTGCCTGCTCACCCCCGCCATGGCGGGCACCACGCTGGCGGTGGAGAAGGAGCAGCGCACGATGGAAATGTTGCTCCTGTCCGCTTTGACACCGCGTGAGATTGTGTGGGGCAAGTTTCTGGCGTCGCTGTTGACCGTGTCCCTGCTCGTGGTGTGCAGCGTGCCGCTGAGCGCGATGTCGTTTATGTTGGGCGGCGTGTCGCCCGGCGAAGTGGGTATGGCTTACGTGGGCGTCTTCCTGATGGCGGCGACGGCTGCCAGCATCAGCGTTCTGTCTTCCGCCGAAGAGACGCGCACCTACGTGGCTCTGTTTCGTTCCTACGGTTCTTCGGCGATGATGGTGGGGATGGCTTTCCCCGTGATTGTATGTGGCTGGCTCTTCTTCCCGATGTTGGTGGGCGGTCTCATCATCGCCCGCCTGTGGAAGCGCATCAAGGGGTGGAGCATCCCGCTCGGCATCGTCGTTTGCCTCGCGCTGTGGCTTGTGATGTATCTCCTCAAAATCCCGTGGACGATGAGTTTCGTCCTGGGCACCGTCACGTGCAGCGTGTTGCTGGTGTATCCGTTCCTCCACCTGTCCGAACGTGCTGTGCTTAAACCGCCACCTCCCACGCTCTCGCGCCGCGAACAAGCGGAACTGCGGGCGCAGAGGGGGCAACGAGTCAATGCGTCAATGGGTCAACCTGCCGACGTGCCAACCTACCAACCTGCCAACCGTTCTCCCGTCCGCCGCCGTGATGCGTCGGTTTACGCCACCGACAATCTCATCCCCGACCGCGTCAACCCCATCTGGGCGAAAGAGATGCGCACCAGTTTTTTCGGGCGCGAGGGGCTGCTGTGGAAAACGGCGGCGGTGGGATTAGCCGTCGGCGTCGGCGGGCTTCTCATGCTGTTCTTGCTGGTGACGTTGAGCGAGTGGCTGAACACGATTTTCTCGTCGGGCGTTCCGCCCGCTTTGTCGAGGGTCTACCGCAACTTCGTCATCGGCGTCCGCTGGCTTTTTGCCATCGTTGGTCTGATGTATCTCATTCTGGTCCTGTCGCTCACGACGGCGTGGGCGGCGTTGACCTTCGCCCGCGAGCGCGAGCAGCGCAGCCTCGATTTGATGGTGATGACGCCGCTCGACTCGCACGAAATCGTGCGGGGCAAGTTTTACACCGTCGCTTATCTCGCCGCCTTTCTCGCCGCCCTCTCCTTCCCCGCTGCGATGCTGTGCGCCCTCGTCGGCGCGGTGCCGTGGTGGATGAGCCTCGTCTTTATCTTCTCGCAGACGGTTTACAGCCTCGCCAGCATTGCGATTGGCATGTTGTGTTCTCTGAGCGCGACCTCCAGCCGGCGAGCGATGGCAGCCGCCATCGGCTTGCTCATCGTCGGCTTAGTCGGCGGCGTCACCACCGCGATGGCGATTGGCTCTTATCAATCGCTGCCCGCCATGCTCCTCAGCGCGTTCCCGCTCGATGCTTTCTGGAGCGCGGTCAGTTGGTTGTGCCGCTCCAACCCGCAGCCCCACTTCAGCGAGGTCTGGCTCCTCTCGATGGTCTGTTATGGCGCGGTCAGCGTGCTGGTGCTATGGCTGTGCGGGGTGTTGTTCGAGCGATGGTTCCGCCGACACGCTGCGCATTAGCGCGTTGGCACGTTGCTGGTGTCAGCGGAACGTCATTCCCCGCCGCCGCATCGCTACGCTCTCCAAGATGCCAATCGCCATGAAGAACGTCAGCAGGTGACTGCCGCCGTAACTGAAGAAGGGCAGCGGGACGCCGGTGATGGGCATGAGTTTGAGAGTCATGCCGACGTTGACGAGGATGTGGAACGCGAGAAGAGCCACAATACCACCCGCTATCAGCACCCCATAGAGGCTTTCACCTGTGAGCATAATCGTCAGTCCGCGCCATAGCACCACGAGATAGAGACAGAGCAGAAGCATCGCGCCGATGAACCCCCACTCTTCCGCAACGACGGGGAAGATGAAATCGGTGTGGTCTTCGGGGATGAAGTTGAGGCGGTTCTGCGAGCCGTGAAACAAGCCTTGTCCTGACAACCCGCCCGCGCCGATGGCGATTTGCGCCTGCGTGATGTGGTAGCCCTCTTTGTCGGGGGCGACCTCTTTACTGAGGAAGGCAGTCAGTCGCTCTTTCTGGTAGGGCTTAATGACGTCGGTCTTCCACGCGACGATAAACAGCAAAACACCGCAGAGCATCGCCGCCCCCAGATGCCACAGGCGCGCGCCTGCGACGAACATCATCCCGAACCATATCGCAATGAACGTCAGGGAGGTGCCTAAGTCGGGCTGCTTGAAGACGAGCAGCCACGGAACGATAATGTGCAGCCCTCCCCACAGCACGGTTTTGGGTTGGCGGATGCGGTCGTAGTTTTTGTGCAGGTAGGCGGCGAGGGTGAGGATGAGGGCGACCTTGGCGAACTCCGACGGCTGCAACTGAATCGGTCCAAGAAAAATCCACCGCTGCGCCCCTTTGACCTCGCGCCCGACCAGCAGCACGAGGACAAGCATCAGGACGTTGACCAGATAAATCCACCGCGACGCC
>JANWYM010000470.1 GCA_025055355.1 Abditibacteriales bacterium | reverse complement strand
ATCGGTTCAGCCGGGTTCTTCGCTGGGAATCGCAAGTTCATCACGCGGAAACTGTGGGGCGTGGCGAACGAACCGCCCTTCTTCCATCATGGACGATTCACGACCTTGCGCGAGGCGGTTCTGGCCCACAGCGGGGAGGCGCTGGCATCGCGGCAGGCGTTTCAGAACTTGAGCCCCTATGAGCAGGATGCCATCATTGAGTTCCTCAAGACACTCCAGGTGCTGCCACCGAACACGCCCCACTTGATTGTGGATGAAGATGGGGAGAAAAAAGACTGGCCGCCCCACCGTCGTCGTTAAGGGAGGGTTCTTTCGCCGTCGGAAGCCTTCACAGATCCATCTTGTTCGCGCCCGTCTGCGCCACGAGATTGCTCACCCGCAGCAAGGCGTCAATAGATTCCCCACAGTCGCCCCACCAACCTTGCAGGATGTCATAGGTCATCGTGCCGCGCGCAATATAGGCGTTGTTGACGTCGGTAATTTCCAGTTCGCCGCGCCGGGAGGGTTTGAGGGTTTTGATGATGTCGAATACGTCGCGGTCATACATGTAAATCCCGATGACGGCGAGGTTGGACTTGGGTTCAGCGGGCTTCTCTTCGATGCGCACGATGCGGTCCCCGCTGAGTTCCGCGACGCCGTATTCCTTGGGGTTGTCCACCTCTTTGAGCAGAATCTTCGCGCCCCGCTCTTGCTTTTCAAAGGCGCGCACAGCGGCGCAGATGTTGCCCTCAATCACGTTGTCGCCCAGCATAACGACGACCTTGTCGTTGTCAATGAAATGCTCCGCCAGCCCCAACGCCTCGGCGATGCCGCCCGCGCGCGCCTGATAGGTGTAGTTGAGGTGCTTCAGCCCAAACTCGCTGCCGTTGCCCAACAGCGGCAGGAACTCGCCCGCGTGGTTGCCGCCGGTCACGATGAGGATGTCCGTGATGCCCGCGTTGACCAGCGTCTCAATGGGGTAGTAAATCATTGGCTTGTTGTAGACAGGCAGCAAGTGTTTGTTGGTAATCTTCGTCAACGGAAACAGACGACTCCCCGTTCCTCCGGCTAAAATCACACCTTTCACGAATCAATTCCTCCTTAAAAGCCTCTTTACACAGCAGCGACATTATTCTATCATGCTGGGTGGGTGAAAGCCAACGCTTTCACGTGAGAGTTATCGGCAATGTCCAACAGGGCATTTTAGCGGAGGGGCGGGTGTCTCTACCTGTCCCATTTTGACGACAGGAAGGGCTGGCAAGGACGCCCGCCCCTATGAATGTCCTGGTGGTTTTGAACGTCAGCTGATTTTTGAATGAGGTGCTTCGTGCGAAGGATTGATTTTGGATTGCTTTGTTGGCTCATGGCGGGGACACTCTCCCTCCGCATCGCATGGTCACAAGCCCCCGCGCTGATTCCGCTAACCGTCACCCCCGAAGTCTGCGAGAAAAACGACACCATCACCCTCACGTTTACGCTCCCGTCCCCGTCACGAAGAAACCGCTTTGACGTCGTCATCACCGACGCCTATCGCGGGGGGGAGTTGGCAAGAGCCGGGCGCGAGTTCCGTCCCGACGGGGGAAGGCTGCGCTTGACGCAAGCGTTCCGCGCTGACGCTGGTATCTACGCTGTACAGGTCTTCGACGGCAGAAATCCCCTCACCGAAAAAGCCTATTTCATCGTGCCGGGCATGGACCGCGTGGAGCGGAAAGAGGCAGGAAGGCGCCCCCGTCGAGGTGACCAGAGCGGCTTCGTGGATGAGAAAGACGAAGGCTGGTGGCTGGTCAATGGCTATCTGGTGTCTGGTTTCATCAGCGATGGCAGTGTGTTGTCCTCCGACCTCTCCGCTTGGCTACACCCGACGGTCAAGGAGGGGTTCGGCTTCAACGCGGTGATGCTTGACCCTAGCAGCAAGTTCAACCTTAACAACCTCGCTTCGCATGGAGCGTCCGCGCTGGCTTCGTTGGGATCGCTCGTCGGCGTCGGTCTCAACAGCATAAACAACGCGCCCATGTTCAACCCGCGCGGTGAGCGGCAGAACGTCGGTTGCTTCAACGCGCCGGAGAATCGAGCGCGGTTGTTAGATGCCCTCAAACGATTGCAGCAAAGCGTGGTTACCGACGGCATGCTGCCGCGCGCGTTCTGGGGGCTGCAAATCGTTCAGCCGCGCTTGCCGGACAACACTTTCACCTGCTACTGCTCTTATTGCGCTGCGGAGTTCCGCGCCTTTCTGCGGGAGCGCTACGGCGACGTGCGTAAGTTCAACGCGCGCCACAAGTTGAGCCTTCAGTCTTTCGCCGACGTGGAGCCGCCCCACCCTGACCGTTCTTCTCCCTCGTTGTGGAACGACTGGCAGGACTTTCGCTTTCAAATCATCCCGCGCTTTGCGACGTGGCTGCACGGCGAGACGAACAAACTCTTCCCGGAGCGCGTGTTGGGGATTTGGGGGAGTTCGCTGCTGGGTTTATCGGCGGGCAACGTTGCCGCCGGAAGAAATCCCTACGAGGGCGCAGACGAATGGGAGTGGGGTAAGTCAAAATCGCTGGACGTGTTAGGGGTTATCACCTCTGCCGAGGACGCCGCCGACCGCGTCGACTTGCTCTACGCGGCTGCTGATGTGGATGCCGACGGCTATCCCAACAAGCCGGTATGGGCGGCTTACGATGCGCCGCTGGCGCGGGTGGAAGCGGTGCTGCACGGGGCGTCAGGCACGTTCGCCGTCAAGGGGGCAAGGGAGCATGGAGGCGACGCATTAAAAGACATGAACCGCTTCCTCAACCAGTATGCGAACCTGTTCATCGGGGCGCGGGCGATCGGTGAGATCGGCGTGGTGGTGCCGCGTCCGACGCTCAAGTATGCGCGGGAATCGCGGGTCGTTGGCTATTGGGAGGCGACGTTGGCGGGCATGCAAGAGGCGCTGCGGCGCAACCATCGCACGAAGCGCATCATCTTCTCCGAAGGCGGCATCGCGGCGCAGCGACAGCCGTCCGCGCTCTTCGTTCCGCTCGGCGAGATGGTCAGCGATGATTTCCTCAAACAGTTAAAGGCGTTTGTCGAAGAAGGCGGCGCCGTGTATTTGGAAGGTTTACCCCTGCGCGATGAGACGGGCACAGTGGTGGGCGACCGCTTGAAGGACCTCATCGGCGCGGAGGTGGAAGAGGTCCCCCTGCGCGCCAGCGAGATGACGGTGGATGACGTGTGGGTGTTCGGCACAGCGAACAAAATGCGCCTGCCGGTTCAGGTGCGGGGCAACATCAAAAGACTCCTTGAGCGGACGCCAGAGAGGAAAGGTAGAAACCAGCCGCCGGAAAAGCCGCGCGTCATCGCTACGCTCCCTGATGGCAGCCCGGCGGTGATTGTCAACGAACTGGGTAAACCCAAAAGCAGCATCAAAGGCGTGGTGGTTTACACCCCTCATTTCGTGGGGCGCGATGCAGCCATGGCGTATCTTGACCGCGTCCGCCGGACACACGACCCGGCGACACCGTTTGACCCGCGTTACGTCGACTACTACGGCGCGATTGCTGACTACCTCTCTCCTCCCCTGGTGCGCCTCAAAGGAGATCCCACCAGCGAGGTGCGCGTCGGCGCGCTGCTGCCCAATCGCAACGTGCTGCTCATCGGACTCATCAACTACGGCGCGGCGAAGAAATCGCTGGAACTGTTCGTGCGCACCGCCACAAGCACCGACGGCGATTTTCAGGACATCAGCATCTACGACCTGCGCCAGCAGGCGTGGCTCAAGCCCCTGCTGCCCCAAGCCGCCGTCGTCCGCCTCCATTATGAACTGGAGGCGCGCGACTGGTCCATGCTGGCGTTCACCAATTATCGGCGGACGAGCGACTTTGAAAAGTTCCTGAGCGAGCCGCGCTTCAAAATCGCCTGGAAATGAGGCCTCCCCCCATCACG
>JANWYM010000046.1 GCA_025055355.1 Abditibacteriales bacterium | reverse complement strand
GCATCATCGCCAAAACAGGGACGTGGTTCAGTTACGGCGACGAGCGCCTCGGTCAAGGGCGCGAGAACGCCCGCGAGTTCCTCGACCAGAACCCTACTCTCGCGCAGGAGATTGAAAACAAAATCCGCGCCGCGTTCGGTCTGCCAAGGCTGGCGCAACAAGGACAATAAGACCACTGAGCACATGACCACGGACCTGTGGTCTCGTTGTTTTGGGCTCTGTTCTCACACTCAGTCCAACGGGCGTTCTGTCAACACGTAGAGGGTGACGCTTCGGCGATATGCGAGTCATTATCCTACAAGTCGGTTGGCTTCTCTTAGCCCTCATGCATCGCTGGCGGGTGGGCAAAGAGCGGTCGTCCCACCTCAGGGGGACGCTGTGCCCTTGCGCCAGATGGGATACCGATATACTGACCCCATACTCCCCTCCTCAGATGCCTGTGCAACGCGCCGATGCCCGCTGGTGGGCTTGGCACAGGGTAGCAGGCTCGACGGGGTGTTGGCGCTTACGTCGTCCCGACGGGTCGGGACGTTTTTCCTTCCCTCTTCGACGCAGCAGGCGTCCTAACAAAGTTTGGGAGACGTTCGGCTTCCACCGCCAGAGCGGCAGACGCAACGCCGCACCGACTGTCTGGCTTGTGCCGCATCGCAATGGCTTTGCGCGAAGCGTGCCCACCCCCTTGGACTGAGGGAAAGATAGACTGGCTGGATAGGGGGTGAGCGGTGGTGGAATGGGGCATAGCCGTCATAGCCGCCGTTATAGGTCTGGCGGCGGGACTGGTGGTTGGTTACTTTATTCTGTGTAGACCGAAGTTGGAGCAACACCAGCGCGCCGTCGCCGAAGCCCAAACCAAATTATCCGCCGCTGAACGGGAGTTTGAAGCCAAGCGGAAAGAGCTCCTGTTGGAAGCCAAAGAGGAGAGTCATCGGCTGCGGCAGGAAGTGGAGCGCGAGAGCCGCGAACGCCGGCAGGAACTGAATCGTCTGGAACGGCGTCTGGCGCAGCGCGAGGAGGGCTTGGAGCGTCGCCTGCAAGGGCTGGAGAAGCGCGAGCGCCATCTCACCCTGCGCGAACAGGAACTCAACCGCGCGCGGGAAGAGGTCATGGCGCTGCGGGAGAAGGAGCGCCAAGAGTTAGAGCGCATCGCCGGGCTGACCAGCCAGCAGGCGAAGGAGATGCTGCTCAAAGCGGTGGAGGAAGAGAGCCGTCAGGAGATGGCTCTGCTCATTCGCAAGTTGGAGGAGCGAGCGCGGGAGGAAGCCGACAAGCAGGCGCGCAAGATCGTCACGCTCGCCATTCAGCGTTGCTGTGTCGACCAAGCCGCCGAGACCAGCGTCTCGGTGGTGCCGTTGCCCAACGAGGACATGAAGGGACGCATCATCGGACGCGAGGGGCGCAACATCCGGGCGTTTGAAAGTCTCACGGGCGTTGACCTCATCATTGACGACACGCCCGAAGCCGTCGTCATTTCCGCCTTCGACCCGGTGCGGCGCGAAATCGCGCGCACAGCGCTGGAGGCGCTGGTCAACGACGGGCGCATTCATCCAGGGCGTATCGAAGACGTGGTCCTCAAAGCCCGCGCGCAGGTGGAATCCAAAATCCGCGAGATGGGCGAGCGCGCCTGCCTGGAAACGGGCGTGACATTGCCGCTGCCCCTGATGGAGATGCTGGGGCGGTTGCATTTCCGCTCCAGTTACGGTCAGAACGTGCTGGCGCATTCCATCGAGGTGTCGCATCTGGCGGCGATGATGGCAGCGGAGGTCAAAGCCGACGTGACCGTGGCGCGACGCGCCGGGCTGCTGCACGACCTGGGCAAAGCCGTCGACCACAAGATGGAGGGCACGCACGTCAGCATCGCCCTTGACCTGCTGCGCCGTTACAATGAGAATGAGAGGGTCATCCATGCCGTAGAAGCGCATCACGGCGACGTGGAACCGATTTATGTGGAGGACATTCTCGTCATGGCTGCCGACGCGATTTCCTCCTCGCGTCCGGGCGCGCGGCGCGAGAGCCTGGAGACCTACGTCCGACGGCTGGAAAAGTTGGAGGAGATTGCCGATTCATTTCCAGGAGTGGACAAGTCGTTCGCCATCCAAGCCGGGCGTGAGTTGCGTATCGTCGTCAAGCCGGATGAAGTGGACGACCTGCTTGCCTTGCAACTGTCACGGGACATCGCCAAGCGCATCGAGCAAGAGGTGCAATACCCAGGCGAAATCAAAGTCACCGTCATCCGCGAGACGCGAGCGGTGGACTATGCCAGATAGACAATGAGCACTCAACCTCAGACGCAGCAAGTAAGCCAACGAGGGGGCAGCCATCATGGAAACGTTGCGCGTATCATCAAAATCAAAGCCCAATGCAGTCGCGGGGGCAGTGGCGGGAGTCATTCGAGAGCGCGGCAGCGTGGAAATCCAGACGATTGGCGCGGGCGCGCTCAATCAAGCGATTAAAGCCATCGCCATCGCCCGCGGATTTCTCGCGCCCTCGGGCATTGATTTGGTTTGCGTCCCAGCGTTCCAGGACATCAACATTGACGGAGCCGAACGCACCGCCATCAAACTGCTTGTGCACCCCAAATAGGCACGTTGGCAGGTTAGCACGTTGGCAGTTTAGAACGTTCCGACGTCTCAACGTTCCAACGTTCTAACGTCCCAGCGTTCCGACGTTCTAACGTTTCAACGTGCCAACGAGCGTGGCGGGGGATGCGAGCCAGATTGATTGTCAATCCGGTAGCGGGGCAAGGACGCCCGCGACGCAACTTGACGACTCTGCGCCATTGTCTGCGTGACTACGGCTTCCGGGTGGAGACGTTCGTGACTCACCGCCCCGGAGAAGCCACCATCGCCGCTCGGGAAGCCGCACAGTTGGGCTACGATTGCGTCATCGTTGGGGCGGGTGACGGCACGATTAACGAAGCCGTTAACGGGCTGGCGGGAACGGACGTGCCGCTGGGCGTCGTGCCGATGGGGACGGGGAACGTCCTCGCGCATAATCTGGGTGTGCCGCTGTCCATCGAGGGCGCATGTGAGGTCCTCGCGCGCGGGACAGTGCGCTCGGTGGACCTGGGCAGAGCCAACGGGCGATACTTTGTGCTGATGGCAGGCGTGGGGTTTGATGCACAGGTGGTGCAAGAGGTGCATCCGCAACTGAAAAACCTCCTGCGCGGTTTTGCTTATGTCCTCAGCACGCTGAACAACGTCTTCCGTTACCAGACCTCCCGCATGCGTATCACGCTCGATAGCAAGCATGAAATGTCGCTCCCCGCGTGGTTAGTGATGGTCGGCAACGTTGCGTCGTATGCGTGGAACATTAAGGTCACGTCCTTCGCCCGCATTGACGATGGCTATCTGGACGTGTGCATCTTTCCGCACCGTGGCCGGTTGGTGGGCGTTCGGCAGGCAATTCGCACGCTCATGGAACAGCACATCGAATACCGTGAGGTTGAATATCATCGCGCCCGTCACATTCACATCGTCTCCACCCCGCCTGTGCCCGTGCAGATGGACGGCGACGTCCTGACCGTTACACCCGTTGACATTCAGGTCGTTCACAAAGCGTTGAACGTGATTATGCCTAAAGAGGTGGGAAGTGCGAGACGTGCAACCTGATGGGTGACCAGTAGGTTCACGCATCACATTGCACGTTTCACGTTCCAAGGTGCGCCATGAAAAGCCTGCTCCGCTGGACCGCTCTGACTGCGTTGATCTGCGCTGCCATCTCCCCCGCGCACGCTGTCAAACTGCGCTTCAACTGGCGCGAGGGCGACGCCTTTCGCTATCGCACGCAATTTGCCGCCGCGATGGAAGCCACGCTGCCCTTTCCCGGCGCACCGGGTCCGCAGCGATTGCAGCAGACCGGCACCATCCTGCATCAGGAGAAGGTTTTGAGCATCCAGTCCGATGGCACAATTGAACTGGAGTCCTCCAACATCTCCGGCGCTATCAAGTCCATCGCCGACGGGGAGGAGAAGACCCACGATGTCCCCAAAGATCGGTCGGTTCAAAAGATGACACCGCTGGGCAAGGTCACCGAGGCGTCACAGGACGAGAGAGGGGAAGAACCGACGCCCGAAGAGATGATGGCAGTCGGCCCCGGTCCTGCACCCAGCGACCTGTTCGATGCCTCGCTCCTGGTGGTCTTCCCCGACCGCGACGTGAAGATCGGCGACAAGTGGAACGAGACCTTCGAGGTCAACCTCGGCGAAGGCGAGAAGCCGATGAAGGTGGTCTTTAGCGGCGAGCTGCTCGACCTCGTGACCATTGACCTGCCGACGGCTAAAGGCGTCAAATGTGCCAAAATCAAGGCAAAATTTCACATCCCGCTGTCGGAAACCATTACTCCTCAAGGCGAAGGCGACATGGGTTCCGCGTCGGTGGATGCGCATGTGCGTGGGGAGTTCATCACTTATTTTGCTTACGAAAAAGGCGTCGTCGCCTTCGCTGAGGGCTGGGTCACCGCCTCCGTGAAGACCACCGCCAGCTTCCCGCCCGGCCTTCCCCTCCCGCCCGGCATGGACAGAGATTTCGAGGTGACGATGAAGATGAAGATGAACGTGAAAACCGTGTGGCAGAAATGAGAGATATTAGAGAAATGGGGAAATTGGGGAAATGGGGAAATGGGGAAATTGGGGAATTGGGAGATTGGGAAATGGGGAAATAAGGTTGTGGATGCACTGACAGGACTTACGCTTTCCCATCCCCTCATCTAAGCAATTTCCCCATTTCCCAATTTCCCCATCTCCCAATTCTTTTTTGCGGATGTGATACCCAGATGAAATTAAATCTCTCCTTGTTGTGCCTCCTTGCCCTGCTCAGTTCCGCTGTTCCAGCGCACGCTGGGTTATTCGACCCCAAGACGATGATGCGGGTGGAGGAGATCGAACCCGGCATGAAGGGCATCGGGAAAAGCGTGTTTCACGGCACGAAGCCGGAGCCGTTCGGCATCACGGTGCTGGGCGTGTATGAGAAGTTCGACGCCGACGGTGATGTCATCATCATCCGCATTGACAGCGGACCGCCGGTGACAGAAGAGTTCGGGGTCGCGCAGGGGATGAGCGGCAGCCCGATTTACATCAACGGCAAACTCATCGGCGCCATCGCCTGGGCGTTCGGACTGTTCCCCAAAAAGCCCATCTGCGGCGTAACGCCGATTGAGCAGATGATTGACACTGTAGAGCCGCGCTCCACCGCCGCCGCGCCGACGGTCGCCGAAGGTCTCTATCGCCCGCGCCACAAAAAACCGCTGGTCATCAACGGTAAGAGAGTCAACGAAATCGTGCTGGCGTCCCGCAAAGCCGACGCGTCCCCGTCCCGCCCCGATTGTCTCGCGATGGTTCCCGTTGCTACTCCCCTGATGGTGCGCGGGCTGCCACCGGCGGCGATGAAGCGACTCCAAAAAATCCTGGAGCCTTACAACGTGCTGCCTGTCTTCGCGCCGGGACGAGCGAGCCAGAACGTCAAAACCCCCCCGCTGGAGCCGGGCTCCGCCATCGGCGTCTCGTTGGCGCGGGGCGACATTGACCTCAGTGGCGTCGGCACGCTGACCTGCATCCTGAGCGACGGCACCCTCTTGGGGTTCGGGCATCCGATGATGGGGCTGGGCAGCACCGAACTGCCCCTGACGGGCGCCTACGTGCACGGCGTCTTCGCCAGCGCGGAGATCGCCTTTAAGTTAGCCACCCCCCTCGCCGACGAAGTGGGCGTCGTTCACGAAGACCGCGCGTGGTCTATCGGGGGCAAAATGGGCAAGAAAGCCGACACCCTCAGGGCGGACTACCTCGTGCACGACAAGTCGCGTAACGTCACGCGCAAATATCGCGTGGACATCTTCCGTCAGAAGATGCTCACCCCCGTGCTGCTATCGTTCACGATGGATAGCGCGATGTCGGCGCTTTCCACGCCGTTTGACGAAGGCAGCCAGCGTTCCAAAGTGCGCATCGAAGCCGAGGGCTTCCCGCCGATTGAGCGGGAAAACCTGTTTGCCGTGGATAGCAGCGGGATGATGGCGTTCCCCTTCGGCGGGAGCAGCAGCCCCGCCGATGAAGTCAGCGAGGTCGTCAGCCTGTTCGCCCTCAACCGCTTCAAAGAAGTGAAGGTCAACAAAGTCAGCGCGACCATTGAACTAAGCCGCGAGCGGAAGCAAGCGTCCATTGAGAGCGTCACGCCCCACCGCACCCGCGTCAAGCCGGGCGAGAAGGTGGAACTCGCCGTGCGCCTGCGCCGCTACGGACAACCCGTGCAGGTGGAGCGGTTGGCGTTTCAGGTGCCCGAAAACGCCCCCGCTGGTGCGCTGCAAATCGCCGTCGCGGGCGGGCAGAACGCGTTTATGATGCGGATGAGTCTGGGCGCGCGTCCCGCGACGCCGACGACTTTGCAACAGATGGTGGACCTGCTACAACAGAGCGAACGCAACGACCGCCTGTATCTCATCGCCGCTCCCCAGATGTCATTCGGCGTAGAGGTGTCCGGGCAGAAGTTGACTGGGCTGCCGCCGTCCATCTTGGAAATCTTCCGCTACACCAACCCCGCTACCTTCCGCCCGGTGCGTGAGGACATCACCACCTCGCAGCCCATGGACCTCGTCATCTCCGGCGGTCATATCGTGAGCGTTTTTGTGGAACCCGAAGAGCGCGAGAAGATCGGCGGCGGCTTCTCCGGCGATGGTGGCTTCGGTGGCTTCGACGCTGGCATGATGCCCCGCAGCGGTTTCCCGCCCGACGAGGGGTTTGGCGAATCCGATATGTCTGCCCCCAATCGCCTGCCGAAAAATCGCTGGCAGTGGCTCAAACAAGTGAGTAGTTTGAATCATCAAGGGTTAATGGTTAATGGTCAATGGTTGAGGGATGACAACGGGGATGATGAGAATGAGCCACCGACCATTGACCAGCCGTCTGTTCGTCTCGCGGCTGCCAAACCCGCCCCGTCGGAGCCGTCTAAGTCGGAGAAGGTGGACACGACCACGCCGCCGAAAATGCCGTCGTGGGAAGAGGTGCAAGCCGTGGGCGAGAGCGACGAGGCAGCGCCAAGCGCAGCGGAGGGGGCGGCGACGCCGGGCAAACCCAGCAAGGGTCCGCTGGGGCGCCCACCGACGACGTGGGTGCAAGCCACCGAGAAAGACTTCGCCGCCGGCAAAACGCAAGGCACTGCCGTGACCAGCGACGGCAAGATCGTGCTCGCGCCATCGCTGGAGCCGAAAACGGTGGACACGCAACTGATCGTGTTTGCCCAGGCGACCAACAGCAAGGGCGACCTGTATCTCGGCACATGGATTGAAGGGCAGGTCCTCCGCGTCAACGCCGACGGCAAAACCGAAACGCTCGCCGCAACGCCCGACCCCGCCATCACGGCGATTGCCACCGACGCAGCGGGGAACGTGTATGCGGGCTGTGCGCCGTCAGGCGTGATTTACAAAGTTGGCGCGGATGGCAAAGGCGGGGCGTGGTGTGATTTGCCCGAAACTTACGTCTGGGCGATCGAGCCGGACAACAAGGGCAACGTCTACGCCGCCACCGGCCCGCAGGGACGGGTTTACAAAGTGACGGCGGACGGTAAAGCCTCCATCGTGCTGGAAACGCCCGACCGTCACGTCCTCGCGCTGGCGTCAGACAAAGCGGGGAACGTTTACGCCGGCACGTATCCGCGCGGCAAGGTCTATCGCATCGGCGCGGATGGACAAGTCTCCCCCTTTTACGAAACCCCCGCCCGCTACGCGGTGCAGAGCCTCGCCGTGGACGACCAGGGCAACCTCTACGTCGGCACCACCGGCTTTCAGGCGCGAGTGTTTAAAATCACGCCGGACGGCGAAGTAAAGGAGTTGCTCAAAAACGTCCGCGAGCGGCACGTTTACGCCCTGACGAGTGACGGCAGGAACGTTTACGCCGGCACCGGCCCGCGCGGGAAGATTTACCGCTTGAGCGCAGATGAGACCTTGGTGACTCTGGCGCAGCCCGATGACCTCTACATCACCACCCTGGCTAACCACGCCGGCACGCTTTACGTCGCCACCGCGAGTGCCGGGCGCGTGCTGCAACTGCCGTTCGGTAAAGCCGCGCAGGGGAGTTACATCTCGTCCGTCAAAGACGTCGGCACGATAGCGAGGTGGGGCGTCATCCGCTGGCACGCCAGCGGCGGACCCGACGCCCGCGTCGCCTTCCAGACGCGCACGGGCAACACCGCCTATCCGGACAAAACGTGGAGCGACTGGTCACCGCAGGTCGCCGACCCCAAAGGCTCGCCCATTCAAAGCCCGCCGGGGCGCTACATTCAGTATCGCGCCAACCTGTTCGCTCTCAAGCCAGACGCCCAGCCCGCGCTGGAGCGGGTGGAGGTCGTTTACATGACCAAAAATCGCCCGCCGCAACTCACCCTCAAATCCCCGGCCGGCGGCGAAATCTGGTCCGGCACCAAAACCATCACCTGGTCGGCGCAGGACCCTGACAAGGACAAACTGACCTTTCAGGTGTTCTTCTCCAGAGACAACGGCAAAACTTGGGAGGAAATCAAAGGCGAAACGAAAAAGCCCGACGGAGAAGAGGGATCTCAAGACAAAACCGACGCATCCCCCACCGACAGATCCGAAGCCGCCGATGCACTCAAGGACATGGTGAAACCCGTCCTGCCGCCAGACAAGAAAGCAGAAAATCGCAAATCGCAAGTGGACAGTACAAAGCAAATGAACCCTGCCGTCTCTGTTCTCCAGTTGCTGCGCTTGCAGGGACCAGGACAGCCGCCCGGCAGTCGCCCCAGCGGGACAACGCGCCCGCCCAGCGGCATCCTCCCGCCGGAGGTGAGCGAGCCGGAGCCGCCCGACCTTCCTGAACCACCCGACGTCAGTGGCAGCCCCAACAGCCGCACGTGGGACACGAAAAAAGTGCCTGACGGCACGTATCTCATCAAGGTCACGGTCACGGACAAAATCTCCAACCCCAAAGACCCGCTGACCGACGAGAAAATTTCCCGCGTCATCATCGTAGACAACACCGCACCACAGGTCACGCTACCCGAACCGCCCAAGGAAAAACCAACCAAGCCCCTGCTCATCCGCGTCACCGACTACGCCAGTTACATCGCCAGCGCGGAATACCGCCTTGACGAGGGCGAATGGACGGCAGCCGCCACTGCCGACGGCGTATTCGACTCTGCCACCGAAGAACTTGAAATCCCCGCTGACGCCCTCCGCGAAGGCAAGCACACCCTCGAAATCCGCGTCCGCGACGCCGCCAATAACGAGAGGACCGAGAAGTTGGAATACACTTGGGGCAAAGTCCAACCCGCCTCCAAAAAGCCGGAGGAGGGAAAGATGGCGGGGGAGAAGAAAGACAAAAACGGCACGTAGGCGCCTCTTTGCAAACCGCGTAGCGCAGGCTTCCCGCCTGCATAGAATTGCGGAGAGGCGCGTCGTCGCAGCACCCAACGTATCGGAGATGAGAAGTGACCTCCCGTCCCACGTGGGCAGAAATTAACTTAGACGCCGTTGCGTTTAATGCGCGGCAGATGCAGCAGGTCGTCGGCGAGCGCACCCAACTGTTCGCCGTCGTCAAGGCGAACGCTTACGGGCACGGGATGCTACCCGTTGTGAAAACGCTGCTATCCGTCGGCGTGTCCACCTTTTGCGTTGCCAGCGTGGATGAAGGCATGGAACTGCGCACAGCGGGCATTGACGCACCGGTGCTGGTGTTGAGCGCGACACTGCCCGAAGAATCAGCGGCGATAGTGGCGCATGACCTCACACCGACGGTGTCCTCCCTTGAAGTCGCGGAATCGTTGAACGAAGCCGCCGAACAGGC
Source organism: Abditibacteriales bacterium (assembly GCA_025055355.1). Lineage (GTDB taxonomy): Bacteria > Armatimonadota > Abditibacteriia > Abditibacteriales > JANWYM01 > JANWYM01. The sequence goes on along the minus strand of JANWYM010000046.1, from coordinate 4,481 downwards.
GGGCAAAGCGCTGAACGTTCACGTCAAAGTGGACACGGGCATGGGGCGATTCGGCGTGTGGCACGAGGAAGCCGAAACGTTCATTGCCCGCGTAACCGCCCTGCCCCACCTGCGACTGCAAGGGGTTTTGACACATTACGCCAGCGCGGAGGAAGACGACCTCACCGTGACGATTCAGCAGACACACTACTTCGCTCAACTGCGAGAGCGGCTGTTGGCACGTTGGCACGTTAGCACGTTAGCACGTTGGAACGTTGGAACGTTGGAACGTTGGAACGTCCAAACCTGCCAACCTGCTAACCTGTCAACCTGCCAACCTGCCAACCTGCCAACGTGCCAACGTGCCAACGTGCCAACCTGCCAACCCGCTAACGCGCCAACGTTCCACGCGGCAAACAGCGCGGCGGCGCTGAGATTGGCCGCGTCGCACTTTGACGCCATCCGCCCCGGTCTCGCTCTCTACGGCGTGTCCCCTTTTCGATCCTCCAGTCTCAATTCTCTCCCCTTGCGTCCCGCCATGTCACTGAAAACGCGCCTTGTCTTCCTCAAGCAGGTGCCGGCGGGTCGCGCCCTCAGTTACGGCGGCACGCACGTCACATCGCAGCCGACGACGATTGCCATTCTGCCCCTCGGCTACGCGGACGGCTACCCGCGCGCGCTGTCCAATCGCGGCGTCGTGCTGGTGCGCGGGCGTCGTTGTCCCGTCGTCGGGCGCGTGACGATGGATTCCACGCTCATTGATGTCGGCGCGATTGACGGTGTGAGAGTAGGGGAGGAGGCGGTCATCTTCGGCGAAGGATTGCCCGTTGAAGAAGTGGCGACACTTGCCAACACCATCCCCTACGAAATCCTCTGCGGCATCAGGCAACGCGTGCCGCGAGTTTATACGTCGTCTCACTGACAAACTAAGTCAAGTGGCTTTGTTTGACTTATTGCCCTCCTATGCTACAATCGAGACAGCGCGCACCGGAAAGAGGAGTAGGCGGAACACAGACAGGGGGTCAAGCGTCAGGAGGGGCGGGAGAGATGAGAAGTTACGGAAGGCGGCGGGCTACGTTATACTTGAGCACCATACCGGTAAACTACCCGCGAAAATCAGCCGAAAACCTTTGAGGGTGAAAAGGCGAAACATGAAACGACTAAGAGGCGTTAACGTTGTCGTCGCCGCTAACCAGTTCAATCCATCTATGTTCTCGCAAATCTGGCTGGTGAACAACGGCATTTTCGACCAGAGTGTGTTTGAGCAGCAGCCTATCCCGCCCGACCGATTCGTTTTCTTACCTGTATGCACGCAAGTTAAAACTGACGACATGGAATTGCTCGTCGTCCACGAGCGACTGCAACTGAGCTTGAGCGAAGCCCACTTAAACGCAGTAGGCTATGCACGCTTACAGGAGAGGATTAAAATGATTCTTCTCCTCGTGCCGCACACTCCGTTTACAGGCATGGGGTTTAACTTTGAGTGGCTGGCTGCGCCCGATGGCGAAGAGGTCAACCATTTACTTCGCCGCACGTTCGTTAATCCGCAGTCATCTTTCTTCGCGCTCTTTGACCCAGAAAAGAGCGGGTTGGGCACATTCGTCGTGACCGAATGGGAGGGGGCAAAGTTGACCGTTCAGGTGAAGCCCGTGCGTCTTAAGGACGCAAGTGGTGAGCAAAAAGCCATCCACTTCGATTTTAACTATCATTACGATTATCCGACGGATGGGAGCGTCCAGTTTCTTGTTAGGCAGTTAGGGCTGTTTCAATCAGCATTGGGACATTCTGAAACGGTCGTTGACTCGCTTTTGCGAGGATAAAGGAGAGAACCACATGTCAGAAGCATTGCTGGATGTTCCGAACACGAAACCTATCAATCTGAAAGCCAGACCGCCCCAAGAGGGATGGCTAAGGTCTGTGGATGTCCCCACTTTAGGGACAGCGACAGGGATCAATGCAGGTTTAGTCATCGTTGATGCCACAATCGCCTACAAACCAGCTGTCATCGTGTTAGGAGGCAGTGGAGAAGTGCAATACTGCCCACAACCAGAGAGACAGTCCATTGGGTATCAAGGAACGGCAACGTTGCGAGATCCTGATGCTCTCCGTAGGTATCTCATCCCTGTCCAGTCTGAGGAAATTAAGATGGCTCTCCCTGAACGGGAGCCGACGGCTCTTGAAAGCCGCCCCGTGACAGTGACAGTTTCTCCAGAGGTGGCAAGGGAATTGCGTGAGAGCAGGGGTCAGCCACACCCGTTCCGCCCGATAGACCCTTTCGTAGACTTGTGGTTAGCAGCACTCGAAGAAACCCCTGAGGGGCAGGTAGATGAATGAGCAAGGAACTGCATCGCCTTTTCTCACCACCTGCGAAGAGTATCTGGCGCAAGGGGACATTTTTCAGCTGGAGTTAGTGGTGTCCATCCCAGACACTCAAAAGAGAATCTTCCGAACCCCTGACGGAAGGCATGGCAAACTCGTCTCTGAAGCAAGTGGCGGACGTGTGTTCAGCGAAAGCGATTTGCTTCAAACTATAAACAGTCTCCCGCCCGAAGAACAGTTGCTGCCTTTTCAACGCACCTCTGAAGGCGATTATGAACTTGTCGTCGTTTCCGCCGAACTCCTCAAATACTTTATCATCGTCTCACAGACCTGTGACATCAGCGGGGTAGATAGTCCCCCAAATCCAGTCTGCGTCATTGCTCGTGTGATGACGATTACGGAATATTGTCGCAGCGTGGAAGTGCCTTTCCCACCTAACAACGAAAAGAAAACGATAGTCGCATTTCTGACGGAGAAATTAGGGGAATCTATCAGACGCGAATCAGCAGATGACCTTAGGTTTCCTGACTATCTCAGGCAGGCTCTGGAGAATTGGAAGGCAAGGGATACAAAAGAGTCACCTGATGCGCGGATACGTAATACGATCAAGAACCTACTCAACAACATAGTTGAGAATAGGCAGGTGAACACCTACTACGTCAGGTCCGACGTAACGCGAAGAGTGCCAGAATCCTTCGTTGAATTTAGTTACCTCTACCCAGTTAGCACCGAAAGCCAATGCGTAGTTCAAGCCCCGCGATGGGGAGGCGTATTAACCACGACATGCACCGGAACCCTGTGCATCTCACCAGCGGTTCGGACGCATTGACCGCGTCGGCAGTGAACACGAGTGCATCTTCGCCTACAACGCCGTGCCCGAGAAGGGGATTGAAAAGCAGTTGGGATTGGATGAACCGCGCGCATCGCCGAAATCCACGAGACCATCGGCGAGGGCGCTACCGTCCTCGACCCCGCGGTCACTGCGGCGTCAAGTGCATCTACCTTATCGCCGCCGAAGTCGAGCCAGTAGGTCATCGCCACAACCGCTGCCGTCTGCCGAAGAGTCCGCCGCGTAGTTCTTTCAGTAGATCTTGCGCCGACGATACCAGTATAGGTGATTTTCGGCGCGGCGTCAATGTTGTCTCTGGCCCGCAGTTATGCTACAATCCTCTCAGAAGAGTCAAGGTGAGCGATGATGTCTTTCACTCCAACCTACCGCGACCTTTTCCTGCGTCCCGACTTGACGGATGCGGAGGTAGCCGCGCTGCTGGCGTCGGTCAACTTGCACGACTGGCGCGATGCCGACCGGCGGTTGCAGCGCATCGCGGGCGAGCCCCCCGACCGCCTCGCGTTCGCCGACATCGCGGACGACTTCCTGCGCGCCCTGCGCGATTGCGCCGACGCGGAGATGGCGCTGAACCACTTCGAGCGGTTCGTCGAATCGCTGGGCAGCCGTTCCAACCTGTTTCATTACCTCGCCAACGACCCGCGCACGCTGGAGACGTTGACCACGCTCTTCGCGGGCAGCCAGTTTCTCACGGAAATCCTCCTGCGCAATCCCGAATACTTCGATGTGGTGATTGAATGGGACGCGCTCGCACAGCCCAAAGGACGTGAGCAGTTGCGGCAGGAACTTGCCGCCGCCCTCAAACCGTTTCGGGCGCCGTCCAGCCAGTTGAACGCCGCCCGACGCTTTCAGCGACTCGAACTGCTCCGCATCGGCGCGTGCGACCTGCTGGGGCTGATGGACCTCGAGACCGTCACAGCGCAGTTGTCGCATCTGTCGGACGCGCTGGTGGATGCCTGCTTGAGCGTCGGGGAGGGCAAGTCTCCCGACGTGCTCAACAGCTCGGCGGGAGCCTCACGCTCCCGGCGGTTGATTGTGATTGCCCTGGGCAAGTTGGGCGGCGAAGAACTGAATTACAGTTCCGACGTTGACTTGCTTTTCCTCTGCCGAGACGAGGGCGAGCAGGAGAACGCAAAGCGGCAGGCGGAGGCGTTGCTCGCAGCGTTGAGTCGAACGACGGAGGAAGGGTTCCTCTATCGCGTGGACATGCGTTTGCGTCCGTGGGGGCGCGTTGGTCCGCTGGTGCCGACGGTGGCGAGTTATCGGCACTACCTGCGCACGCACGCGGAAATCTGGGAGCGGCAAGCCCTCCTCAAGGCGCGCCCGATAGCGGGCG
>JANWYM010000469.1 GCA_025055355.1 Abditibacteriales bacterium | reverse complement strand
AATCTTGGCGTGCACGTCGTGCTTGACGTCCATCCGCTCCAGGACCGCCTCAATGACCCAATCGGCTTCGTTCAGCCACGACAGATTGTCCTCCACGTTACCGATGGTGATGAGGTCTGCCATCTCCGGCAGGTAGAGCGGCGAGGGCGACAGTTGCTTCATGCGCTCAAACAACGTGCGGGTGAGGCGGTTGCGCACCTCTGAATGTTGCAGCGTCAACCCGCGCTGCTCCTCGTCGGGCGTCAACTCAGTTGGCACCACGTCCAGCAAAAACGACGGAATCCCTACATTCGCCAGATGCGCCGCAATCTGGGCGCCCATCGTTCCCGCGCCGATAACGGCGGCTTGCTTTATGTTCAGCATATCGTTCTCCTTGACACCTTAAGCGTGAAACGTGGAACGTGAAACGTGCTATGAACACCCCAAGGGCTATCGGGGACGCCCGTTCCCACCCATCACGCCTCATGCTTCACGTTTCACGCCCCAGTAATCATAATCGCTTCCGCCGTATTTGACAAATGCTGCCGCGTCTTGGTATAGTGATAACCAGAGGTCCTGGCAGGTTGTCATGGCGAACTGCCGCCCGGTGCTGCGAAAGGGAGGCGATAGCCGATGTCCCGTTGGTTGCCCCTGCGCTCTCTATCGCAGGCGGCTATACGTATGCCCTCGGCGCGGCTGTGCAGCGGATTGCTCTCAGGTGCCTGCTGAGGAGGGGCAAGTTAAATGAAGCCAGGCAAAATTCTAAATAGGCTGCGCGCTGACCTGCGGGCCGCCTTCGACACCCCCAAGTGCAAAAAGTGTGGCTGCTTGCGCGACACCCTCATCGCCCTGCGCGACGAAACGGCTGCCGTCATCGGTGAAGAGTCCGATGCCCTGCGGGCTGACATCGCCGCGTTCTTAGACGGCATGGAGACGACCCAATACGAGTGTTTGGGCTGTGACCCCTGCTATCCCGCTGTTGCCGAGAACCGATTCCACGCCGCTGCTGAGGGTGTGCTACCGCTGCGCGTCGTCAACCGTCCCTCGTGCACGTTTGCGTTGCGTTCGGATGGCGGCTGGCCGGTTGTGGCAGGAGAATACGTGGTCAGCGACCCGCACGCCTCCGTTGCCGTGTCCACCCTTGCCAGCACCGATTTGCCCGAACGGCTGGCACAGCGGCGTCCGCGTGGGCTGGCGATTGTTGGCAAGACGGAAACGGAAAACATCGGCATTGATAAGGTCGTGAAGAACATCGTCACGAACCCATGCCTCCACGTTCTCCTCATCGCGGGGCAGGAGCCAAAGGGACACCGGAGCGGACAAACGCTGCTCGCCTTGGCGGCGAATGGTGTGGACGCCAAGATGCGCGTCATCGGCTCGCCTGGCAAACGTCCCTTCCTGCGGAACGTCACTGCCGACGATGTGAAGCAGTTTCGGCGGCAGGTGAAGGTCATTGACCTGATAGGCTGCGACGACGTGGAGCGGATTGCCCGTGAAGTGGAGGTGCAGGCAGAACAGACGCCGTGTGAGTGCGGGAGCGTCTTGCCCGCCTGTGTTGATGTGATGCCCGCCGTGCCCCGTGTTCGCGCCACACCTGCCCAGCGGCTCAAACTGGACAAAGCGGGTTACTTCGTCATCCTGCCGCAGCCTGACCAGGGCATCATCGTCGTTGAGCATTATGACTACCAAGACCGGCTTCTGCATATCATTGAAGGTGACGACGCCCGCACGATCTGTGCGACCCTCATCGAGCGAGGCTGGGTGACACAACTGGACCACGCCGCCTATCTGGGACGCGAACTCATGCGCGCGGAGTTGGCGTTGCGTTGTGGTTTTCCCTTCCTGCAGGATGGGGCACAAGGGGAACTGGAAGGATGACGCCCCCTTGACGGGATTGGTTCGTTGGGCTACACTTTCCCCAGAGCGCAAAGGGTTTTTAGGCTTGGGGTGAGCGACTTCAGACATGGCAATGACCTCAGACGTGGTTATCATCGGCGCGGGAGCTATCGGCTGCGCGGCGGCGTATCACCTGGCGAAGGAAAAACTCCACGCCGTCGTGGTGGACAAGGGTGAGGTGGGGCGCGAGGCGTCGTGGGCGTCGGCGGGCATTGTGTCGCATGCCTCCTCAGGCACCAGCCCCTACGCCCAACTGTGCCGCGCCAGCCGGGTGATGTTCCCCGCGCTCGCCGAAGAACTACGCGACCTGACGGGGATAGATGTTGAGTTCCACGCATCGGGCGGGCTGGACGTTTTCTTCACCGAGGAAGAGGAGCGCGAGTTGGACGGCTACTTCCGCGCTGAAAGTTCTCGCGGCATCGCCGTTGAGAAGTTGAGCGCGGAGGAACTTTTGCGGCGCGAGCCCGCGCTGACCCCTGCCGTGCGCGGCGCGCTCTACTGGCACGAGGACGCACAGGTGCGCACCCCCCGCTACGTCCGGGCTCTCGCGCACGCGGCGGTGCGGCTCGGTGCGACGTTTGTCCTCGGCAAACCTGTCACTGAAATCCTGACCGTCGGCGAGCGCGTCACGGGCGTCCGCGCCCACGACGAAACCATCAGCGCGGGCGCCACCGTCATCGCGGCGGGCGCGTGGTCGGGGCAAATCGGTCAGTTGTTGGGCTACCCCATCGAGGTCGAGCCCTGCAAAGGGCAAATCGTTCTGGTCGAGACCCTCCCCGCCCTGCTGCGGCACGTCATTCACGCTGAAGACCTTTACCTCGTCCCCCGCGCCGACGGCAAACTCCTCATCGGCTCCACCGTCGAATTCGTTGGCTTCGACAAACGTCCTACCCCCGAAGGCGTCCGCACCCTGCTCCACCGCGCCCTTGAAATTGTTCCCGCGTTGGCGCAGCATACTTTCGTTACGGCGTGGGCGGGCTTGCGACCCTACCGTGAGCGCGGTGTCGCGCTTGGACCTGTGCCTGGCAGGGAAGGCGTTTATGTCGCCAGCGGACATTACCGTAACGGCATCCTTCTCTCGCCCATCACGGGCAGGCTCATCAAGGAGTTCATCGTGGACGGAACGGTGTCGTTGAACGTGGAGAAGTTTCGGCTTTAGCACAACTTAACTCGGCGTGTATATGAAACCCCCTTCCCCCGTCTCCGCCGCGCGAAAGCGTCATGGCGAGCGCAGCAAAGTCCTCCCCTGCCGAGGAGATGGCTTCGTCGCTGCGCTCCTCGGAATGACCCTACGCCCGCCGTCATCGGAGGACGGGGAACGGCATGACGGCAACTACGTCAGTTACGGCGCAACTTACTCCCTCTTCACTGCCCCAAGAGCAACGGCAGCGTTCTGACGGCAGGCGGCGGCGCACCTATCGTCACTTGCGCGTCGAGCGCCTTGTTGATTTGCTCAATCGCTTCCGCGTAGTGAATCTGCGTGTAGGGGTCTTTTACTTTTTTCTGAGCGGCGTGCAGGATGCCCTTTAACTGACGGAGGTGATAACGTGCCAGCATCTTCGCGTCATCGGGCGCCGTGGCAGAGGGCTGCGTGATCATGTCCGTCAGCGTCTTCAGGTGTGCCCGCTGCAACTGCCGCCGCAGGCTGTCCACTGCGCTCCCGTTGCGCGCCTCCTCCCACACCGCGTCCGCCACTGTGCGGAACAGCGTCGGCAAACTCAGCGTCGTCACCGTGCCGTTGGATGCCTTGAACTCGTTGTTGGCGATGCGGTTGAGCGTCTGCGGGTTGAACAGTTGATTCAACACACTGCGCTGCATCGCGCTGATGGTATCGCGGACGGGCGCGTCCTGACGAATGTTGCCCAGGACCGCTTGCATCAAATCAGGATACGGGTTCGGCGCGAGTTTGAGAAAGACGTTTTGGGGAAAGTGGAAAGCGTTCTTTGCGAAGAGGTAGTCGCGCAACAGGTTCAACGCCCGCTTCTGGTCGGTGGCGCTCACGGGCACCAGCGGATACCGCTCGCCGGGGT
>JANWYM010000468.1 GCA_025055355.1 Abditibacteriales bacterium | reverse complement strand
CAACGTGCCAACGTGCTAACGTGCCAACGTGCCAACGTGCTAACGTGCTAACCCTCAACCCTTAACCCTTCTAAGTCATACTCATACGCCTTCGTTATTTTAGCATGGACAACCGTTCCCGGCTGCAACTGTTTTCCTTTCACAATGACGCTGCCGTCAATCTCTGGCGCGTCGCGGTGAGACCGTCCGATAGCCCCCACCCCCGCTCTCCTCCTTCGTGAGGAGGGGTTGGGGGAGGTGCCGTTCCCCTCAATCAACACGGGCAATATGCGCCCGACCCACTGGCGGTTCTGCTCCAACGAAATCCGCTGCTGCGTTTGCTGCAAGCGGTGATACCGCTCTTCCTTCACTTCTTCAGGCACCTGATTAGGATACTGCGCTGAACGCGCCCCGTCTTCGGGCGAGTATTTGAACACGCCGATACGGTCAAATTTCACCTCCTGCACGAAATCCAGCAGGTGTTCAAAGTGATGCTCCTGCTCGCCGGGAAAACCGACGATGAGCGTCGTGCGCACGGTCACGTCAGGCATCGCCGCGCGGAACTGCTCAATCAGCCGCCGATAAGACTCAGGCGTCCCACCCCGCCACATGGCGCGCAGAATGTCAGGATGGCTGTGCTGCAAGGGAAGGTCAATGTAGTGACAGACGTTGGGTGTCGTCGCCATCGCGTCAATCAACTCCGGCGTCACTTGGGTCGGATAGGCATAGAGGACGCGCACCCACGGCTGCTCTTCAATCTCCCCCAACGCGCGCAGCAGGTCTGCTAAACGCGATGTGCCATAGAGGTCAACACCGTAGCGCGTCGAGTCCTGCGCGATGAGGACGATCTCCTTGACGCCCTGCTTTGCCAGTGCGCGCGCTTCGGCGACGATGGACTCCATCGGGCGGCTGCGAAAACGCCCCCGCAGTTGCGGGATGATGCAGAACGTGCAGCGATGGTCGCAGCCCTCGGCGATTTTGATGTAAGCATACCACCACGGCGTCGCCCGCAGGCGTGGCGTGCGCTCGTCGTAAACGTAGCGTTGATCCTCAATGCGGATGAGCGGCTGGGTGTCTACGAAGGAGGAAGACCATGCGGAACTACCGTTGGCGGGTTGGCGCGTTGCGATGTTGGAACGTTCTAATATCGCTTCCACTGTCTCCACAATCTGGGGAAAATCCGCCGACCCCAGCAGGGCATCCACGCCGTCAACGTTGTGGCGAATGAGGTTGACGTCCCGCGAGGGCAAACAGCCCGTAGCGATCACGGCTTGGCAGCGACCTTGCTTCTTCAAGGCGGTGACTTCGCGCAGCGCGTCCAGCGACTCTTCCACCGCCGCGCCCAAAAACGCGCAGGTATTGACGATGAGAACGTCGGCTTCCGTCGCGTCGTTCGTGATTTCGTATCCCCGCTCGCGCAGCAGCCCCAGCATCACCTCTGAGTCCACTAAGTTCTTCGCACAGCCGAGCGAAATCAGACCGCATCTTGCTTTCACAGGCACGAAGGCATCACCGCCTAAGAAATATAGCAGCCTCCGGGGGTAATGTCAATGCTCGTCGGGCGCAGGTCAACGAGATATTCGACGTTGCCTTCCTTGCCCAGAATAGGCGAAGCGATCACGCCTTGCACCTTCCATCCGCTCCGTTCCGCCCACGCCCGGAAATTCGCGACAACTTTCTCCCGCACCGACGGGTCTTTGATGACCCCGCGCTTCGTCGTCTGATGCGGACCGGCTTCAAACTGCGGCTTGAGCAGGGCAATCACTCGACTTGCATCGGACTTGAGGAATTGACGAATGGCGGGAAGCACCAACCGCAGCGAGATGAACGAAACGTCCACGACCGCGAGGTCAACGAGGTCGGGCAACGACGATAAAGCGCGAATGTCTGTGTCCTCCCACACTCGCACGCGGGCGTCGTTCCGCAAACGGGGCGCGAGTTGGTCGCATCCCACGTCCACGCAGTAAACTTTCGCCGCGCCGTGTTGCAGCAGGCAATCGGTGAAACCGCCTGTTGCACTGCCCACATCCAGCGCCGTCAAACCGCGCACGTTGACGCCAAACTCCTTCAGCGCGGCTTCCAGTTTCTCGCCCCCGCGACTGACGTAGCGCAGTTGCGACAGCAGAACGATGTCATCCCCATCGGCGACCTTGGCGCTGGGCTTCCTCACGACCCGTTCGTTCACCTGCACGCTGCCCGCTGCGATGAGTTGCTGCGCCCGCTCGCGGCTCTCCACCAACCCGCGCTGCACCAACGCCACATCCAGACGCATACTCCTTAAGGGTTGCACGTTGGCACGTTCGCACGTTGGCAGGTTGGCAGGTTGCACGTTGGCAGGTTGGCACGTTGGCACGTTGGCACGTTAGCACGTTGGAACGTTGGAACGTTAAAACGTTCTAACCTGCCAGCCTGCCAACGTGCTAACGTGCTAACTTGTCAACGTTCCAACGTGCTAACGTGCCAACGTGCCAACGTGTCAACGTGCTAACGTGCTAACGTGCTAACGTGCAGCGTTCAACGCGAGTTCATCAATAGATCTTGCCCTAAGGTATAAAACTCCGTTGCGGCGGAGCGGAGTTCGTCTGCCGTGCTGTAAGGGAAGGAGTAAACCTCCACCCGCACGCCTTTGGATTTGAGCATGTTCACAAGGTCTACGAAGTCGCCGTCGCCGCTGACGAGGGCAATCACATCCAGGCGGTCCGCCATCGCCAGCGTATCAATCGCCATGCCCATATCCCAATCACCTTTTGCCGTCCCGTCGGGGCGCAGTTTTAACTCCTTCGCCTTGACCTCATACCCGTTCGACTTGAGCATGGTGATAAAGTTCGTCTGGTCAATGTCTGGCGTCTGCACGATGTAAGCGATAGCGCGCACCAACTGCCGCCCGCGTGTGATGAACTCTAATAGCCGCGCAAAATTGAGTTTGGAATTATACTGATGCTTCGCCGAATAAAACATGTTCTGCACGTCAACCACAATGCCTATGCGCTGATGTCTCAGCACCGTCACAGAAATCACTCCTTCGTTATCAATTGATGAGGTTCCCTGCGATGACTCTGGCGTAGATTATAGCACGGCAGACGACGCTGCGCAAATAGCATCTGCGCAGGACGCAGACGCAGAAAAGCAATCTGCTCCCACCTTATCTCGTTCCCTCATTCAGCTTTCCTGCAAAACCGACCTAAGAGGATACTTCGACGGCGCAAAGAATAGGAAACCATCACGGATAAAAGGGATATGTGTCGTTGCGAGCGCAGCGAAGCAATCTCTTCGGGGCAGATTGCTTCGCCGCGCTTGCAATGACGTTCCTTCAAGGAGCCACGCATGAGCACCATTACCATTCCTGTTCGTTACTATCGTCTGTGCGTCAACCCTGGTGTATCGTGCGAGGAGAAGAACTTTGAACATCGCGAACTGACGTGGCTGCTGCCGACAGAGCAGACGGCGTTGGTGCTGGTGGACTGCTGGGACCTGCATTACATCAAAAGCCATGAGCGGCGCAGCGGCGCCATCACGCGCGAGCGCATCGCGCCGTTGATAGCGGCGTGTCGTCACGCGGGAGTTACCATCGTTCACGCCCCGTCGCCGCCGATAGCGAAGAAATATGAACAATGGGTGCGCTACGCGGGCGACAGCGAGTTCGGCATCGGTGCGAGCGGCACACCATCCGACTGGCCGCCCCCTGAGTTCCGCAGGCGCGAAGGCGAATACGCGCAGTTCCAGAAGCCGCACGAGCCGCTGATGGACGAGTGGAACAAAATCGAGGGCAACCGTCGCATCATCGCCGACATTGAGCCACACGGCAACGATTTCGTTATCGCCACCGGCGCGCAGTTGCATCGCCTCTGCCGCGACCGCAAAATTCTGCACCTGCTCTACGCCGGGTTTGCGGCGAATATGTGCGTCCTCTACCGCGATTACGGCATGAGAGCC
>JANWYM010000467.1 GCA_025055355.1 Abditibacteriales bacterium | reverse complement strand
TAACCCAAAGTTTAAGTTTCTGCCGTGCATGGGTTGAGAGGATATATCAACCAACCTTGAGCCTTTCTGCAATAAGTTAGGTTTTATACTATAACCTTAGCGCGCTGGACCCGTAAATTAAGGAAGACGGTATAGGGGTGCTCCATCATAAGTCCAGCCGTCGAGAATTGCTTGCTGGAAGAGCTGAGTTTGCTTTTCTTGTCCTTTGAAGAGAGCAATGTGGTAACCCGTGCCTGTGTCTAATATCAATCGTATTTGTTCCCCGTTGCAGGAGGCACGGATGACGGGTTGCTTCCCCTCAAGGAATTCAAGTGACTCCTTCAGCAGAACCCCCGTAGGCGGCTTGTCTCCCCACATTCTCTATAGCCATATACATAATATGCCAACAACCCCCAGTCCAATTCCCAACCTGCGCAATTGAGTCGTGGCGACCATCCCGCTAATCGTCTGCTAAGATTGAACCTCCCAATTCAACTCCCACAGAACTTCAATGCATTGTCAGCACCATCGCCCCTCTGTCAGTCACTACTTAATAACGAGGCACCTGCCATATGTGATGCACATGAGTAGGCACGGGATAGAGAAAATTACATCCCCCACAGAATATAGCACCATGCTCCTCTCCGTCCTTTCGGAGCCTAATTTCGCTTGTATGATAAGATGTCAGTAAGTCACGATACGCTTTCACTCCGCCGACCTTGTGTTGGCGATGGGAGAGAATTCTTGGGGGGTTCTCGCACGTAGCGCAAGGTGACCCCTCCCACCGACGCAAGGTCGGTAGGAGGGTAGGCAAATCAATGGCCTAAGCTTTCGCGTTTTACCTTCTCCTTCGAAAATGCCTATCATTGCCAGCGGAGCGAAGCCATCCCCTGCGGAGGAGATGGCTGCCGCGGAGGGGATGGCTTCGCTGCGCTCGCAATGACATTTGCCTGTGGCGCGGTGTCTCAGTCGAGACATGAGCAACTCCTCCCACACTCGTCGTCGTCCTCGTTCCCGGACTTCACAAGCGACCGGCGACGAGGACGATTTTCATCCGGCGTGGTGCCCCGAAAGGGACATGAATAACTCCGGGGGCGACACCATCAGGGAGCGCCCGAGCCGTTGCCCTTATAGGTCGTTGCTCTCACCTGACTTGATTGCAGCACGATGCTCCTACACTTCACCACTCCCATTATTTCATCACTTCTCGAATCGCCTCGCGCAACGCAACCACCAGCCTGTCCACTTCCGCCTCCGTGATGATGAGCGGTGGGGCGAGCAGGAGCACGTCGCCGCGTACGCGGCAAATGACGCCGCGCTCCCGTGCCGCCCGCAGGACGCGCTCGCCGATGTGGGCAGGTGATTTGGTTTGTCGGTCTTTGACGAACTCCACCGCCGCCATCAGACCTAACCCCCGCACTTCGCCGACGCAGTCGAAGTCGTAGAACGACTGTAATTGGCTCTGCAAATATGCGCCCATGGTGGCGGCGCGGGCGACGAGGTTCTCGCGTTCGAGGAGGTCCAGATTCTTCAACGCGACGGCGCAGCAGGTCGGATGAGCGGAGTAAGTGTAAGCGTGCATCCAGCGGCTGTCGGGCGGTGCGGACAGCAGCGTGTCCCGAATCTCGTCAGAAATCTGCATGCCACCCAGCGGCAGGTAGCCGCTGGTGATGCCTTTGGCGAAGGACATGATGTCGGGTTGAACGTTCCAATGCTGCAAGCCGAACCATTTGCCCGTGCGCCCGAAGCCGGTGATGACCTCATCGGCGATAAAGAGGACCTCGTATTTGTCACAGATCTCGCGCACGCGGGGGAAGTAGTCATCGGGCGGGACGATGACGCCCCCCGCACCCATGACGGGTTCGGCGATGAACGCCGCCACCGTGTCCGCGCCTTCGGACTGAATCGCCTCTTCGAGCATCCGCGCCGCCGCTGCACCGACGCTCTCGCCGTCGCGCGCGCCTTCAAAACGATACGGATACGGCGCGGGAATCTGGATGAAGTGCGGCACGCGCGGCTCAAACATCTTCCAGTAGTTCGCCATCCCCGTCGCGCTCATCGCCGCCAGCGTGACGCCGTGATAGGCATGCCAGCGCGAGATGATTTTGACCTTGTTGGGTTTGCCTTTGAGTTTCCAGTAGCACCGTGCCGTCTTGAACGCCGACTCGTTCGCCTCCGCTCCGCCGCAGGTGAAGAAGGTCGTGTGCAGGTTCGGATAGGCGAAACCAGCCAGCCGCGCCGCCAACGCCGCTGCGGGCGCGTTCGACAGACCGACGTAAGACGAACAATACGCCAGCGTCTTCATCTGCTCCGCCGCCGCCTGCGCCAACTCCACGCGCCCGTGCCCGACGAGGACGTTCCACAGCCCCGCCAGGGCGTCGATGTATTCCCTGCCGTCCGCGTCCTTGACCATCACACCCCTGCCCTCTACCAGCATCAGCGGTGCGGCGTGGTCGCTCGGATGATGCAGGGGATGCAGCAGGTATCGGTCGGATTCAAAAAGGGTGGTTGAGGTCAGCATGTCTCTCCTCTCCCACAATCGTCCTCGTCGTCGAACTTGCAAACAACCGACGACGAGGACGATTGTGGTGCGGCGTGGTGTCCCCCGAGGGACATGTTATCACTCCTCCACATCGCCTTCGCCGTTCGCACCGTGTTGCAGTGAATCTCGACTACATCCCTTGTGTCGTGGGCGTAGCCGCCTGCCAGCACGATGCAGACAGGCACGTCCCGCTCGCGAGCGCAGGTCAGAACGAACTCGTCGCGCCGTTTCAGTCCGTCAATCGTCAAGCTGAGATGCCCTAACTGGTCGTGCCGATAGGGGTCGGCGCCCGCAAGGTATATAACCAAGTGGGGGCGATGGTTCTTCAGAATGGTCGGCACGTGCCGGCGCAGGTGGCGCAAATAAGTCTCGTCGTCCGTGCCTGCGTTCAGACCGGCGTCAATGTCGCTGGGCGGTTTGACGAGCGGATAGTTGTCCTCTTCGTGTATCGAGAAAGTGAACACAGTCGGGTCGCCGTAAAAAATAGACGCCGTGCCGTTGCCGTGATGCAGGTCGCAGTCAATCACGGCGGCGCGTTCAATGAGTCCCTCGCGCTGCAATCGCCGAATGGCAATCGCCACATCATTGATGTAGCAGAACCCTTCGCCGTGGCCCGCGAACGCGTGATGGAAGCCGCCGCACAGGTTGACGCCGATGCCGCGCTGCAACGCCAATCGCCCCGCGAGAATCGTCCCGCCCGTTCCCAACCACACCGCCCGCAGAATCTCCGCCGTCACCGGCGTATCTGTCGTCAGGAAACCTAACCCCTGCCGCGCCATGTCTCGCAAGCGTTCGATGTAGGACGGCTGGTGAACCAATAGCACATCCTCGTCCGTCACCGGCGAAGGTTCCACCACTTCGTCCGCATCCAACGTGCCTTCCCCTGTCAACTGCTGATATACCAGGCGATATTTCTCGACGGGGAAAACGTGGTTGGGAATGACTTTGAAAGTGATGTAGTAATCAGGCGAATAAACAACCCACGCCTTGTCGCTCGTCGGAATCACCCCACAGTTTCGCGTTCCCCATTGAAAATACCTGTCATGGCGAGCGGAGCGCAGCCATAACACAGCGAGCCAAGAAGGGCCGGGAGATAGCTTCGCACCAAACGCCAAGACAATTTACAGCGGCACAGTGCATCAACTCGGCAGAGGAATTGCAGGCGTTGCCCCGCTTCGCCCTCGCCATGACGTTTTCTTGCGGCGTGATACGTCAACGACTCATGGGCACTCTCTACGAAAACCGTCATCATCCTCGTCGTCGTTCTCGTCCTCGAACTCATGAACGCCCCAGACGAGGACGATCTTCCGGCGGCGGGGCGAGCCGTCAGGTTCATGGGTCAATCTCGTATCATCCTCATAACACAGATGGACGGACTTGCAAAGGAATTATTTCAGTCC
>JANWYM010000466.1 GCA_025055355.1 Abditibacteriales bacterium | reverse complement strand
CCCTACCAGCCCTCTTCAAACGCACCGGCAACGGCGCGTAACCGCGCGCGCGGCGCATGACCAGTTCCCGCCCCGCCATGATGCGCGCCACCGAGTCATCCACGTGACGCACAATCGGGCGGTTGTGAACGAGCAGCACATCGGCGATGCCGCGCAATCGCTTCAACGCCTCGCGCTCATCGGTGCACATCGGCTCATCCGACAGGTTACCGCTGGTGGCAACGATGGGGAAACCTAACTCGCGCATCAGAATATGGTGCAAGGGCGTGTAGGGCAGCATCACGCCCAGGTAGGGATTACACGGCGCGACGGCGGGAGCGATGCGTCCCTGCCTGCCCTGACGCTGCAATAACACAATGGGCGACTCGGGCGACAGCAGCAGACGCTCTTCCAGTTCCGACACCTCACAATCTTCTTTCACTGCCTCCATCGTCGGATACATCAGCGCCAACGGTTTTTCCTCGCGGTGTTTGCGCTGGCGCAGGCGGACGACGGCGGGTTCGTTGCGGGCGTCCACGACCAGATGAAATCCGCCCAAGCCCTTGACGGCGACGACGCGTCCCTCCCATATCGCCTCCGCCGCTTGAAGCAGCGCATCGTGATGGGTGGCGAGAACGTTTCCCACTTCATCCCACAGTTCCAGATGCGGACCACAGGCAGGGCAAGCGTTCGGCTGCGCGTGGAAGCGTCGGTCCAACGGGTCGTCATACTCGCGCTGGCACTCCGCGCACATCACGAACTTCTTCATCGTCGTGTTCGGGCGGTCGTAGGGCAGCGCCTCGATGATGGAAAAGCGTGGACCGCAGTTGGTGCAGTTCGTAAACGGATAGAGGTAGCGGCGGTCGTGCGGGTCGAAGATTTCGCGAAGACAATCGGCACAGGTGGCGATATCGGGCAGCACGAGCGCGGTCTTTTCCCCCGAGGCGTCGCTGTGATGTATCTCAAAGGTCGTGAAGCCAACAGGGTCGAGGAACGACGACTCCAGGCTTTGAATGAACGCGCGCGGCGGCTTCTCCCGTTCAAGGCGCAACAGAAACTGCTCCAACAGCGGACGGCGACCTTCGACCTCGATGAACACCCCTTGCGACGAGTTGTTCACCCAGCCGACTAACCCCAACCCCGTCGCCAGCCGATACACGAACGGACGAAACCCGACGCCTTGCACCGCGCCGCGAATCGTCACGCGCAGACGACTTTTCTCGTGACCCGCCATCACTTACCTCGCTTGTTGACCTGTCAACGACATGATATAATCCGACTTGCGAAAGGACGGTGGCGATATGGCGCACACGATTACGCTGACACTTCCCCCCGACCTCGAAGATTCTCTGCTCGCTCTCCGCGCCGACGGTGAGACGCTGGAGGAGGTGACCGTGCGCCTGCTGCGCAAGGCAGTAACGCAGGCGGCAACGTCTCACCCTGAACATGACATCCTCAGCCACCCCGCTGTCAAGGAGGTGCTCCGTCGCTACAAGTATGATCCCAACGAAATGCTGGGCATCGGCATGACCGTGGGCGAATACATGAGCCTCTCAGAGGAGGAACGCGAGCGCCTATGGAACGAGGAGTTCAGAAAGGAACTGGACAAAGACGATGAACCCGAACTCGACGTCCCGCCCACCGCGCTTACTCCTCGACAAAGGCGTGGTGCGACGCGCCCTCGAAGGATGGTTCAACCTCAGCGCAGGCGCAAGGCTCACCGATGAGCAGCAGTCCGCCATCCAAGTCATTATGGAGCCACCGGAGATGAGACGGTTCACATCCGTCAAGGCGCTCAACCTGGCGCGGCGTGTCGCCCCTCCTGTCCTCTACGAGTTTCTTGTTCGGTGCATCACACCCTTGCGGCTCGCCCGCTATCAGCGTCGTTGGGCGCGGCGCCTTCAACAATGGTTTGGCTTCGAACGAGAAGATGCCTATCAACTCTCTCTGGCGTCCTTCGGCTGCGACGAAGCAGGCTCATTCCTTTCCGTTGACCTTTTCGCTACCTTCGACCTTCACCTCATCCAACGCTTCCAAGCCCATCACACCGACATCGCTCGCGCCTTGCGTCGCATGACCTGTCAACTCGCCCTGCCCTACCGCGACGCGGAACTGCCGCAGGTGGTCATGCCTCATGACGTTTTTTCAAGGTTCGACCGCTGAGAAAGAAGAGTTGTTCATGTCTCAACTGAGACATCACGCGGTATGAAAACCGTCCTCGTCGTCGAACTTCAAAAACGACCGACGACGAGGACGACGACGATTTCCAGAAGAGGAAGCAAGAGGAGTCATTCTGACCTCTTCCTCCGCTTACTGATGGGTCACCACATCTCCGCCTTCTGCAGGCTCTAACAGGGAAACCCAGAACGTCGTTCCCTTGCCTTCCTCGCTGACGAAGCGGATGTCCCCGCCGTGTGCGTCCACGATGCGTTTGACAATCGCCAGTCCCAACCCCGTGCCATGCTCGGCGACCCGCTTGGCATTGGAGGCGCGAAAGAACTCGGTGAACAGGTGCTCCTGCTCGGCGGCGGGAATGCCGATGCCCGTGTCGCGCACCTCGACCGTAACGCGCCCGTTCTCCTGCCAAGTTTTTAGCGACACCTTACCGCCCGGCGGCGTATATTTGACGGCGTTGCTGAGGAGGTTGGAGAAGAGTTTCCCCAACTCATCGGTGTCGCCCTGCACGGTAAGCGGTTCTGCAGGCAGCGCCACGCTCAACTCAATTCCCTTTGCCTCCGCGTGCGGGCGATAGGCTTCCTCCACTTGCTGGAGCAGAGAGGCGATGAGAACCTTCTCCCTTCGCAGCGGCGTTAGGTTCGCTCGGTCGCGCGCCAAATCCAGCAGTTGGTTGACCAGTTCCACCAGCGTATCCGCGCGCTGGCTCGCTCTTTCAATCAGGCGTTGCGCCTGCTCGGGCAAGTTGCCCGCGTAGCCCGCGCGTAGCACCGTCAGCAGCGTCTGCACAGCGGCAACAGGCGAGCGGATCTCGTGTGTCACCATCAGCGTGAAGCGCGTCTTGGCTTCATCCAGTTTTTCCAGTTGGTTGTAGGCGTTCTGCAACGCCGCTTGCGCCTGTGCGACTTGCCACTCGCGCTGGCGCAGGGTAGAGCCGATGGTGGAAGCGAGATAGGCGCCGATGGTCAGCAAAGCCGCAAAACCCAGCAACGCAAGCAAAAACCCTGTGGGATGAGTTGCCGCCGCGCTGGGAATGCGTCCGCCCAGCGTTTCGTTGGGCAACCACTCGCGCCACGTCGCCCAACTCATCGCCCCCACCAACGCCATCGCCAGCCCCGCTTGTAGGAACACATCGCGCCGCCGCAGCAGGAACGAGGCAATCATGATGTGAAAGACCGCGAACGACAGCAGGGGGCTGTGCAGACCGCCCGTGAAGTAGATGAGCGCGGTCAGGGCAATCAGGTCAGCGTTAATCTGCAAATTGGCTACATGCGACCACGCTACCTGGTGAGCGGGTTGCGGCTCCAAGCGGCGCACAAGCCACCAGAAAACAGCGTTGTAGAGCAGCACGCCCAAACCGATGCCTTCAACCGCCAGCGGCACCTGCCAGCCCAGCCCATAGCGCAGCAAGTTGCCCAACGCGAGGACGGTCCCTCCCGCCACCCAGCGCAACTGCACGAACCAACGCACGCGCTCGTCCAGTTCGCGCTCCACAGGGAGCAGACCGTCCTTCGCTTCAGGGGACTCCATCGCAGCGTTCTAACGTTCAATGGGCAAGCGACTCCGTGTAAAGCCCGTGTTGTCTCTGGCGAGGCGTGACTCTTTGCATCAACCACGTGCACCACTCATTCACGCCCTCGCCGGTGCGGCAGGAGACCTTGAGCATCGGCAGGTCGGGGTTCAAGTGTTCAAGGTCGTGCCGGAACTGCGCTTCGTCGAAGTCCACGAACGGCAGCAGGTCGGTTTTGTTCAACACGACGACGTCCGCCGTGTGGAA
>JANWYM010000465.1 GCA_025055355.1 Abditibacteriales bacterium | reverse complement strand
GGTCTGTTTTGCCTCACGGTTACAACGTAGCATAGTATTTATTTGCCTCTCAGGGCTGATTGGAGTGATATTATGTATAGTCTGGTCTGTGGACTGGCTAAGTTTGGTGTTTGGATTGGGGAGAGCCCCGATAGATTATAGCCGTCTATTATTACTGCTCCCAGGGGTCGTATGCGGCACTTTTGCTGGTTACAGATTTGTGCGATTAAGATACAGCGGGCAACCGCGTGGGGATGACGGAAGTGGACGGGGCGACCCCGACGTGGAGTTACGATGACCTGTATCAAGTCACGCGGGAAGTGAAGCGCAACGGGGCAGGGGCGGTCATCCACGGCAACAGTGACGCCGACGACTTGGCGCAGAACAAAGACAGCATGACCAACTTTTCGGAGAGGCTTTAAGGCGCCCTCAGTCCCCTTCCGCAAACAGCACTAAAACTCCCGTATAGTTGTGGGCATAATTGCGTCCGCCGACGGGGGCGATTTCGGCGTTGCCGAAGAAGCCGACGAGCGGGATGTCACCGACGAACTCCTTGATGACAGTGATGTCGTGGTGGGGTTTGTCTTTGCCGTAGAGGGCGGTGCCGCGTCCGAGGCAGTTGAAGTAGAAGCCGAACGCTGGAGGCTTCCCTTTGAGCGAATCACAGATGCTCTCCATGGTTGCATACATGTCCGCGCTGGCGGCGTGAGCGTCGCGGAGGTTGAACTGAATTGTCTGTCCGGGGCGCACGCGTTCGGCGACGGCGATCGCGCCGGAGCCCGGGTCAACGCCGGCAATGTTGCGCACGAGGAAATCGCCACGCCCCAACGGATACTTTTCCTCGTCCATAGCAATCCCAACGTGCAACGCGTAAGGCACGCGTTCCATGTCCGCAGGCGTCAGGGCTTCCAGCGACTCTTGCAGCACATGTATCGCGGGGCGCCCGGCGATTTCGTAGATGAGGCTGCCTTCGGCTTTGCTGATGACGTAGGGTTCGCCAATCGGCTGACAGCCCTGCGCCACGCCGATGTGGATGGCGAACGCGCCCGTCCAGACCGCGCCCGCGACGCCGTGCGCGGCGACCTCGTCCCCACACCACTGATACGTTCGGCGGTCCACCCCCCGACAACCCGCCGCGCCGCCAACAATGGGCAGGATGCGGGCATCTGGCTCAATGTCCTCGATTAACTGGGAAGGGTAGACGCTGAAGATGTCTGTGAACATCATCAGCAGTGGACGCTCCGAGGGGCAGGAGGCAATGACCTCCGCGATAGCTGCACCCACCGATATACCTTCCGAAGGGTGGGTGGGCATGAGGAAGGATTGAAGGGCGACATCGTCGGCTTGGAGCGTCAGCACGGCAACGCCCGCGCCGCGCTCGAACTCCCCGTCCGTGGTCAGCACACCCATGCCGCTGCAGCCGACGAGATGGGAGGCGCCCGTCTCGGCGCGCACAGCGCGCAGCAGGCGCGCGAACTCGGGCTGATAATGGGTGGTAGCAAAGACGAAAGCGCAGTCGGCTTGGCTGAGACCGGCGCGCTCCATCGCCCGTCGTGCGGCGAGCCAAGCCGCCGCTTCTGCCGCTACTTCTCCTGCATAACCAACACCGGCGTGAATCATCGTCAGCGGGGCAGTCGGGCAATGGATTCGTGAACTCAGGACCTCATTGCCCCCTTGGCCCAGGACGCGCTCCCATCGCCCGCAACTGGTCGCGCAGTTGCGCGGCGGTTTCATACTCTTCGCGCTCAATCGCCTCGCGCAAGGCGCGTTCCAGACGCTCGCGGCGCGTAACGGGCTTGCGGTCGAGGATCTCTTTTCTCAGTTGTTCTAAGGCGGCGATCTCGGGGCTGCTGTCAATCAAATCACTGCGCCCCCATCCCTCAAACACCTGCTTGATGTCGTGGATGCCTTGCTCTAAGCGCTCCAATGCCTCCTGATACCGTCCCCGGTCAAGGCTCGCCAAGGTCAGCGCTCGGACGCGGTGGCTCATAATGAACGCCCGATATTGCTCCGAACGCATCCAATCTTCCGGGTGGGCAGCGTGCTCTTTGAGAAGGTCAAGGATGTGCAGGTTGTGTTCCGCATCTGCCGCCGCGCGGTCGAACTCCCGCAGCGCCAACAGGCTGATGCGGCGGTGGTAGTATTGCAGCGATTCGCGCTGGAGTTCCACACACTCCTCGTGGCTCAACTGAAACTCCGACTCGGACCCTTGCCGACGGTGCTGCGCCAGACGGCTTTGATAGTAGTCCAATAGCGATTCATAGCCGTAAGGTTGCGTCCCATCCGGACGCCCGTCCATCTCCATCTGCAGCACGCCCATCTCAATGCGCAACTGCACTTTCTCTTTCCCGTCCAGTCCGACAATCTTACGCGCCACGACGCGGTCGAACCCTTCATATTCCCATCCTTCCAGAATCTCGTTGAGGTCCTTCGTCATTGCGGCACCTCCGGACTGATGTGTAAGGAATAACATCTGATTTCGATTATAACCGTTTGCGAGAAGATGTCAAGCAAGGGAGGCAATTGGGTTTCCCCCTGCATGCTCTTGAAGCCCCCGCCTGGGAGGGCGAGGCTCCTGCCGAGCCGACGTTGAGGCAATTAGGGCTTTCCCTGCACGCTCTTGAAGTATTCAATGGTGTAGCGTAGCCCTTCCTCGAGGCTGACCTGTGGCTCCCAGCCGAGGAGACGTTTGGCTTTGGAAATATCGGGGCGACGCTGTTTGGGGTCGTCTTGGGGGAGGGGACGGAACACGATGGGGGAGGAACTGCCCGTGATGGCGATGACCCGCTGGGCGAACGCCAAAATCGTCATCTCCTCGGGGTTGCCAATGTTGACGGGTTCGTGTTCACCCGAGAGCATCAGGCGATAGACCCCTTCAATCGTGTCGCTGACGTAGCAAAAAGAGCGGGTCTGGCTCCCGTCACCGTAAACGGTCAGCGGCTCGCCGCGCAGCGCCTGCCCGATGAAGTTCGGCACGACGCGCCCGTCATCAAGCCGCATGCGCGGCCCGAAACTGTTGAAGAACCGCACGATACGCGTGTCCAGTCCGTGCACGCGGTGGTAAGCCATGGTCAGGGCTTCGGCGAACCGCTTGGCTTCATCGTAAACACCGCGCGGTCCGATGGGGTTGACGTTGCCCCAATACGTTTCTGGCTGCGGGTTGACCAGCGGGTCGCCGTAAACTTCGGAGGTCGACGCCAGCATGAACCCCGCGCCCTTTGCTTTGGCAAGCCCCAAGACGTTATGCGTGCCGAGCGCACCGACCTTGAGAATCTGAATCGGCAGCCGCTCAAAGTCCACCGGGCTGGCAGGGCTGGCGAAGTGGAAGATAAAATCAACAGGTCCATCTACGGCGATGAACTCCGTCACGTTATGGTGTAGGTATTGAAAGCGCGGATGCCCCTGCAAGTGGGCGATGTTCGCCACGTTGCCGGTGAGAAGGTTATCAATGCAGACCACCTCGTGTCCTTCGGCTAACAATCTATCGCAAAGGTGCGAACCCAAAAAGCCCGCACCCCCTGTAACGATGATGCGCATGAGCGTTATCTCCTGAGTCTATTGAAACATATCCGGCGCTAACTGCTTATAGAGGTTATGCACCTTCCAGATGTAGCGCGTGGTTTCTTTGAACGGCGGGACGCCGCCGTATCGGCGCACGGCGCCCGAGCCCGCGTTGTAGGCGGCTAAAGCGAGGTTGAAGGCATCGGGTTTGTCTTTGTATTTCTCCAGATGTCCCCGAATCAGTTTGACCGTCGCGGCGATGTTCTGAATCGGGTCGTAGGCGTTGGTCACGCCCATGCCCGCCGCTGTGCTGGGCATCAGTTGTCCCAGCCCCATCGCGCCCTTGTGCGAAGTGGAGTTCGGGTCGAAACTCGACTCGACGGCGATGATAGCGACGACGAGACGAGCGTCCACCCCGTACGCCGCGCTGAAACGCAGAATCGCCTCGGCGAACTG
>JANWYM010000464.1 GCA_025055355.1 Abditibacteriales bacterium | reverse complement strand
ATGCCCACACCAAGGTAGGGCTGGCAGAGACGCTCGCCTCGACCAATCACTCGACGATCCCGCTCCCCTTCGTGGTGTTGATAGGCGGGTTGGAGGCGGCGATGTATCACTGCGATTGCGCCAGTAATCGGCACTTCTGGGACATTGGGAGAGGCATCAGGCAGTGGGGCAAACTTCACGGGTGGACACCAGTCACCAGTCACCAGTTCATCCTTCATCCTCGTCGTGCAACTGCCAGAGGGGCTTTTGGAGCGTCCGCCTGCCCGCGAGCGGGAGGCGGTGGAGAGGTTGCAGGGGTTGCTGACAGATGACCCGGCGCATGCCGACAGGAAACGCCTGTGCTGGGACGCTCTGAGCGAGAGTGTGAGCAATGTCGTGTTCACACTCGTGCGGGAGGAAACGTCCCCATAAAGAGTTCCACCAGAGCGCGGTTGTCAGTGACTCAAAACGCACAATGAACGACCCGGTATGAATTTCCTCCTCCGCCAACTCGTCGCCTGCCGTCACACTCGCGTCGGACGCAAACTGCTCGCGCTGTTTCCTCGGCATGTGTTTGAACTCTATGCCGCGCGTCAGTCGCCCTCGCCGCTCTGGGACGGCGGGCGCATCACGCTGTCGTTCGACTTGGATTATCCCGAGGACATCGCAGCCGTCCCGCACCTGCTGCGCTGTTTGCGCGAGGCGCACTTCAAGGCATCGTTCGCCTGCATCGGACGGTGGATTGAAGAATATCCCGATGCCCACCGCCGCATCGTGGACGAGGGGCACGAAATCGTCAACCATTCCTACACGCATCCTGACAACGAACTTCTCAACCCTGACAACCGCTTCAACGCTCTGGCGCGCTCGCACCAACGCGACGAAATCGAACGCTGCCACGCGACCTGCGAGCGGTTGTTGAAATACGCGCCCATCGGCTTCCGCATCCCGCACTTCGGCGCGCTCTTCACGCCGGCGATTTACCCGATGCTACAGGCGCTGGGGTATCGCTACTCGTCGTCCACGATGTGGTGGCAGACGCCTACGCTGGGCGCACCGCTGCGGTGGTCAGTAGGTCAATGGGTCAATGAATCAGTGGGGGAAGATTCTCCTCCATCAGCCGTCTGGGAGTTTCCCGTCAGCGGTTGCCCCGAACACCCGTTGAACGCCTTCGATACGTGGCACGCTTTCCGCATGACCCACGCGCCGCACGGTGACTATCGGGCGCTGTTTCGGCGGTGCGTGACATTGTGCCGCACTAAAGGATTCTACGTCAACGTCTATTTCGACCCGCAGGACACGCTGCGCTTTGACTTCGCTGCGCTGCTGCGCGACATCCATGAAAGCGGCGCGGGCGAAGCGGTCAAAACCTACGCGGAGTTAGTCGGAGCCAACGAGCGTCATGCCGCGCACAATCTGCGTCTTCCCCAACGACCCTTTGCAAGCCTATCATCGCAAGGGTGAAGTCAAAGAGCGATACTTCAACCCGTTGAACCTGTTCGACGAGGTTCACGTTATCTCGCTCTATGACGACGACGCACCGCCGGAGCAGGTGCAAGCGATGGCGGGCGATGCCGCGATGTTCGTGCATTGCGTTGGTGCGTTCCCCGGCTTGCTCCAGTGGCGTTCGCTCGGCTACCGCCGCAGGTTGCTGCGGCTGATGCAGGCCATCCGCCCCGATGTCGTGCGCGCTTACAACGCGCTCGGTCCCGGCTGGCTGGCGGTCACAACAGCGAAGAGGTTGCGCGTGCCGTCCGTCGTCTCATTGCACGTCAGTTACGACGACCAGCGCACATTCGACCCGCATACGATTGCGCGCACATCACT
Source organism: Abditibacteriales bacterium (assembly GCA_025055355.1). Lineage (GTDB taxonomy): Bacteria > Armatimonadota > Abditibacteriia > Abditibacteriales > JANWYM01 > JANWYM01. The sequence continues at coordinate 2,136 of JANWYM010000464.1, read as the reverse complement.
GTTCTTCGAGCGGCAATGCTTGAGGCAGGCGGACTGCGTCGTGTGCGTCAGCGCATACCTCTGCGATTACGCCCGCAAATACGGCGCGCGGCGCACAGAGGTCATTTACAACCGCGTTGACACGCAGCGGTATCACACGTTGGCACGTTGGCACGTTGACACGTTGGAACGTTGGAACGTTCTAACTTGTCAACCTGTCAACGTGCCAACCTGCCAACCTGCTAACGTGCCAACGTGCCAGCGTGCCAACGAAGATTTCACCGTCCTATGGGTGGGGCGTTTTCAGTCGCAGAAGTGTCCTGCTGTTGTTATCCAAGCCGTCGCTGACCTTGACGTGCGGCTGGTGATGATTGGCGACGGCGAGCAGCGTAAGGCGATGGAGGTGTTGGTGAAGCGGCTGGAAATTCAAGACCGAGTGACGTTCATCCCATCCGTGCCGAATTCTGAGATACCGCGCTATTATCGGAGCGCGGACGTTTTCGCCATCGCTACGCGCTACGAGGGGTTTTGTATTCCCGTATTGGAAGCGATGGCGGCGGGATTACCCGTTGTGGCATCCGACGTTCCTCCCATCCCGGAAATTTTGGGCGGGACGGGATATGTGGTGCCGAACGACCCAGCGGCGTTTCGTGCAGCAATTAAGCGTCTGCGAAGCGATGCCTCGCTCCGCGCCGAGTTAGGGCGTCGCGCCCGTGAACGCGCAGAATCACTGGACGCCAGCATCATGGAACAGCGCGAGCGCGACCTCTATCTGGAACTGATAGGCGACCTGCGCGAAAAGTAACCCGCGCCGCCGTCGCGGGGTAACTTATGCATTTTGCCCTTTCCTCCGAAAATGCCTGTCATGGTGAGCGGAGCGAAGCCATCCCCTACGGAGGAGATTGCTTCGCTGCGCTCGCCATGACGGGCGCACGCGCAGGGGGTTGCCAGCGCATAGTGGGTTGGGCGTCCTGACCGACCATGCACGATCCATACGTTGGGGGAGGATTAAGAGCCTCTCCGCAAACTCTCCCCTCCTTACCAAGGAGGGGTCGGGGGAGGTCCAGAACAAGTCAACACCCCTCCTGTGGTCTTCCTGGTAAAGGGAGACAACAAGGTTTTAGGATAGCCTCTTAGAGCCTATCCCCAAAATGGAGTCACGAACTGTTCGGCGTAGCGGTGACCTCACCTCCAACAAGAAGATGCCTCTAAAACAAGACTTGCGCGGTTGCCCTCCATATCTCTACTCTTAGGAGAACCAGGGGCGTCTCCCTACCGCAATGATTGAGGTCGAATTCCACAAGCGGATCAACCCGCAGTGGTGGAACGAACGTCTGATGGCTTCCCCTGATGGGAACGTCTTTCAGACGACGTATTGGGCGGAGTATCTGCGGGCGCAGGACGGGGTAGAGCCGCTGTATGCCCTCGCCCGCGATGGGGAGGAAGTCGTCGGGATGTGGCTGCTCTGCCTCACCTCAGAGGGGCGCGGCTGGCAGCGTCCCCTCCTGTCACGGCTCCTTCCGACGCTGAGTTGGGAGCATGGTCCAATAGTGTGGGGCGAGGCGGCAGCCGTGTTGCGCGCGCTCTGCGCGGGGCTGGATCGTTATGCCACCCGCCACCGCATCGCCCGTGTGCGAGGACACCAGCCGCCGGCGTGCCACACTTTGTATGCGGAGACATTTGCCGCGCAGGGCTTCCAGGTCAAGCCGTGGGAAACGTTTCGGGTCAACACGCAGCGAGATGAGACCGCTCTCCGCGCCGCCTTGAAATCCGCCGCCCGGCGCGATGCCCGCCACGCGGAGGCGCAGGGCATCGCTGTCACCCGCGCAGTGAGCCGCGCCGAGTGGCAGATCTACGAGCAACTGCTTCGCGCAGCGCGCGAGCGCGTGGGGCTACCCTTACCACCCCATTATCCCAACGCCGTCATGTGGGAGCATCTGCGCCCACACGGGTGCAGTGAGGTCTTCTTGGCGTGGCACGAAGGACGCCCAGTCGCCGGGGAGGGTGCGTTAGTCTTCAACGGTATCGTGTCCAAAATCGGTGTGGGTAGTTCACAATATGCCGTTGAGCACCGCCTCTACGTGGGTGATGCTTTGCAGTGGTTCATTCTGCGCTGGGCGTGCGCTCAGGGGCATCGCGTGTATGACGTAGCGGGTG
>JANWYM010000463.1 GCA_025055355.1 Abditibacteriales bacterium | reverse complement strand
ACCTCAACAACGACCGATAACGAGGGCGAGGACAATTTTCATCCGGCGTTGTGGACCGTCAAAATGTCGTCCATCACGCCGTAATGGAATCCGCGACGGCGTCGCGGGCGACTTTCATAACGGCTCTGGAGTCCCCCACTTGTTGGGGGCAAGGTTGCTATTGACCCCGAACAGGTTCAGGACGCCTGTGCCAGCGACTTTTCTGCGGCGTGGCGCCGACGGAGTGGCGTAAACAACTCCTCATGACGGATTCGTTGCCCATATTATATCCCATATCGCCCGACGTGGCAAAAAGTGTCACATTCTCGGCAAAATTGATTTGTGGGGCATGCCCGATTTGTGATATACTTAACGAACCTCGAGATGGATCGCTGGCGCTGTCTGCTTTGTGTGGGGAGCAGACCCTCAGCCGCATCAACGAAGCAGAGGAGAAGAAAGATGCAACGCAAGGAACGGTTGTTTGTCTGGGGCATCGTGGTCATAAGGGTCGCAGGACGCAGTGACGGTCGGGGCTTGATCGGTTACGATTCATCCGCTAACCTGTCCTTCCATCTGTCACGGAGAAAAGGCGACGGCGCGCCACCGAATCTGTTGGGGACGTGGGAGGGAACGTGGACAAGCCGCATTCCCTCCGGCAGCATGTCGCCGGACTCCGGGACAGTGTATCTCGTGGTCACGCAACAAAGCGGAGAAACGTTGCAAGCCGACATTACGGTTTACGAGCCGTCGCGGGGAGAGTCCATTTCCAGCCGCGTCGTCGGCGGCAAAATCAAGGGCGACAAGGTCACTTCTTCGGGCACCGTGATGGGGACGCAGGCCCGTGGAACTTACAGTGGCACTCTCATCAAGGGTTCGGGCAAAGGCGGAGGTAACAAAAGCGAACAGGACTGGGTGACGTGGACGTTGATGAGAAGTTAGGGGCATCATGTCTGCGGGCGCGGACGCGACGCACCGCAGGAAGACCCTGCCGCCCTCATCAACCATTTGGGGCGTCTCAGGGTTATTTTCAGAGAATTCATCCATGTCCCCACAGGGACATCACGCCGGATGAAAATCATCCTCGTCGTCCTCGAACTCACAAACGACCGACGAGGACGACGACGATCCGGGAGGGCGAGGCTCCGGCAGAGCCGAACGGTGCGGCTGGGCTCGGTAGAAGCCTCGCCCTCCCGGGGGCGTTTATTTTCGAGGGAGGTTGACATGTCAGACTTAGGCGTTGCTGTGTGGGGAGCGGGATGGGTTTCCGGCGAGCATGTCAAGGCATGGGAAGCCGTCCCTAACTGTCGGGTCGTTGCCATCGGGAGCCGCAAGGAAGCCAGCGCGCGCAAGGTGGCGGCGGCAACAGGCGTGGACGCGCGCATCTACGCCGACGAGGTGCCTGAGCGCGCTTACGAGAGAATGTTGCAAGACCCAGACGTCAACGTCGTTTCGATCTGCACGCCCAACCACCTCCACGCCCGTGAGGGGATTTGGGCGGCGCAAGCGGGCAAGCACTTTTGCATCGAGAAACCCATAGCGATTAACCTCGAGGAACTGCGCCAACTACGCGATGCCGTCCGCCAGGCGCAGGTGAAAACCGTTGTGTCGTTCGTGCTGCGCTGGAACCCGCTGTTTGAGACCATCAAGGCACTGCTTGCGCAAAACGCGATCGGTCGCATTTTTTACGCCGAGGTAGACTACTGGCACGGGATTGGCGATTGGTATAGCGGCTGGGAATGGGTCACGAAAAAGAGCAGCGGCGCCAGCGCGTTTTTGACGGGAGGGTGTCATGCCGTCGACGCCATCCGTTGGTTCGTGGGCAGCGACATCACGGAGGTGGCTGCTTACTCGACCCGATGCGGTCAGGACTACGAGTATGACCCGAACGTGGTTGCCGCTGTGAAGTTCGCCAGCGGCGCGATCGGCAAACTCTCCGCCTCGTTTGAATGTCAGATGCCTTACAGCTTCAACATTGATTTACTGGGTTCGCACGGAACGATTCGGGGCAACAAACTGTATTCCAAGACGTTACTGCCCGGGCAGACGGACTTCGCCGAGATTCCGACCGTTCTGCCCGACAGCGGCGACGTCAGCCACCATCCGTTCAAAGGCGAGATGGCACATTTTGCTGAGTGCATCCGCCGCAACTGCGAGTCGCATTGCAACGTCGAAGATGCCTATAAAACGCATGAAGTCTGTATAGCCGTCGACCGCTCAGTAGCAACGGGGCAGCCGGTCTCGTTGCCGCTGGCGTGAGTCATGGGGGAGCAGGGACGATAAAATTTGATGAAGGAACTGTCATCGCGTCAACGTCTGTGGGAGAGGTTGTATCACCAGCAGCCGAGTCACTCTACGCTGAATGGCGACTTGCCGGGAGGTCGCCCCTCCATCTCTGGCGATGCGATTGAAGGGAGGAAAACCTTGCCCGTGTCCGAAGAGGTTCTGCGCGATACTTTGTTGAGTCGCACCGCAGGCTTCGGCGAGGTCTTAGTGGTATTGGGACGGATTATATCGGCATGGGAAGCCCAGCACAAGGAACTGCGCGATCTCACCGAAACGCTCAATCAGGAAAAAATCGCACTCCAGCACGGATTGCAGGAGTTGGAACGAGAGATCCAACGGATGCGTCATCTGGCGACGCGCGACCCGTTGACGGATTTGCCCAACCGCCGGTTGTTTGAAGAGAACTTGCGGTTCGCGGTCGGGCGGGCGCGGCGACACGATGAGCCGTTGTCGCTGGCCATATTGGACATTGATCACTTCAAGCAGTATAACGACACGCATGGGCATATCGAAGGCGACCGCCTGCTCAAGGCGTTGGGCGACCTGCTCTATCAACTGTCCCGTCATGATTCCGACGTCGTGGCGCGCTACGGTGGGGAGGAGTTCGCGCTCATCTTGACCAACACACCCGCCGCCGGCGCGATGCGGATGGCGGAGCGCATCCGTCAAGCGGTAGAGCGCACCCTACCGTGCACGGTCAGCATTGGGTTGACCACGTTCGGTGGGCGGATGAAAGATTTCCACGATTTGGTGCGTGCTGCTGATAAAGCCCTCTATCGTGCCAAACATGAGGGGAGGAATCGGATTGTCGTCGTCGAAAGCACTCACGAGGAGGGCGACGAGGACGATGTGATGAGTGAGACGAACGGACGATGAGCGCGAGGTGTCAGGCCTATTGCATCAGGGGGATTGACGCTCGCCTCTCGTCGCGTTTTGTGGTAAAACAAACAGCGCAGGGACTGCCGCCGGGTGCGGTTGCTCTCTTGCGGTGTGCCTGGGGAGGCGTTCCCAGAGGCGTTGAACAAGTCACAGGAGGAGGCGCACGTGACCAGAGGGACGTTTTACGGATGGCTCGTTGGGGTGTGTTGGCTGTCGGGCGTTGCGCTGCGGGCCGATGACGCCACGCCGACTCCCGCCGAGGCTTACGAAAGGAAGAAAGCGGAATGTCAAGCCTTAACCGTTCCGCTGGATCAACTCAAACTCAACGCCGCCACCTATCGCGGACTGGTTGTGGAAGTCACGGGCAAAATCACGGGCATCATTACCTCGCCGCGCGCAAAAACCATCATGGTCGAAGCCAACGTCGGGGGGAGTGTATTTGTTGCCAATGTGCCAGACGACCCGCTCATCGCCAACAGCAGTTGGGTGCGCGTGTTAGGGCGCGTGCCGCCCGAGGCGGTCGCGCTGACTGAACTGGAGTTCGTCGCGGTTGCGGCGCCCGCGCCGGAACGCCGGGAGGCTATCGTCCCCCAAGTAGCCGTCATTCAGGGCGCGCCGTCACCCCCGCCCGCGCCTTCCCGTCGCCCGTCAACCCTTGCCTCACGGGGCGCGCCGCCTACCAACGGAACGTCCTCTCTGACTCGACAAACTACAACGGCGCCGGCGCCGACTGCCCCCACCGTTGCTGGCTCCTGGTTGGAACAGCGCATCGCGGAGTTGAAGCCGCAGTATAAGCAGGTCATCGCCCGCT
>JANWYM010000462.1 GCA_025055355.1 Abditibacteriales bacterium | reverse complement strand
TTGCACGTTAGCAGGCTGGCACGTTCAACACTTCAACGTTCTAACGTGCCAACCTGCCAACGTGCAACGTTCTAACGTGCCAACCTGCCAACGTGCAACGTGCCAACGTGCAACGTGCCAACCTGCCAACGTGCAACGTGCTAAGATGCTTCTGGCGCTGGACATCGGGAACACTAACGTCGTCGTCGGCGTGTTCGATGGCAAGCGGCTTGTGGCTCGTTGGCGCTGCGCGACGCTGCGGGAGCGGACGGCGGATGAGTTCGCCGCGTTAATGCATCAGTGGTTTACGATGTGCGAGTTGCGCTTTGAGCAGATGGATGGGATGATCGTCTCCTCCGTCGTGCCGCCGATGAACGAGATGATTGAGCGGTTCGCCGCTGAGTATTGTCACGTGAAGCCGTTGTTCATCGGACCGGGGGTGAAGACGGGCATGGCGATTGAGGTCGAAGACCCCCGCGAGGTCGGTGCGGACCGCATCGTGAACAGCGTGGCGGCATACGAACTTTACGGCGGTCCCGTCATCGCGCTGGACTTCGGCACGGCGACGACGCTGGATGCGGTATCGGCGGACGGGAGGTATCTGGGAGGGGCGATTGCGCCGGGGATCGCCATCGCCGCCGACGCGTTGTTTCGTCAGGCGGCGCGGCTCTATCGCGTGGACCTCGTCAAGCCCCGCCGCGCCATCGGGCGCAACACCGTGTCCTGTATGCAGTCGGGGATTGTGTTCGGCTACGTCGGATTGGTCAAGGAATTGATTCACCGCATCCAAGCCGAACTCGGCGCAGACGCGAAGGTCGTCGCCACCGGCGGGCTTGCCGACTTGATCGCCAGCGAAGTGCCAGAAATCACGGAGGTCAATCCCGACCTAACGCTGGAGGGGCTGCGGATGATCTGGGAAAGAAATCGTTAATTACGTTAGCACGTCAGCACGTTAGCGCGTTAGCACGTTGGCACGTTGGCACGTTGACAGGTTGGCACGTTGGCAGGTTGGCACGTTGGCAGGTTAGCAGGTTGGCAGGTTGGCACGTTGGCAGGTTAGCAGGTTGGCAGGTTGGCACGTTGACAGGTTGGCACGTTCCAACGTTCCAACGTGCTAACGTTCCAACGTTCCAACGTGCCAACCTGCCAACGTGCTAACGTTCCAACGTGCTAACGTGCTAACGTGCCAACGTGCTAACGTCCTGCTGCTCGTGAAGCGCGTCGTCAGCGTTAGCCTCGGTTCGTCGCAGGGCAACCACGCGGTAGAGGTGGAGATTTTAGGGGAGCGGTTCTCGATCGAGCGCATCGGCACGGACGGTGACGTGCGCCGGGCGGCGCAGATGGTTCGGGAGTTAGACGGCAAGGCGGATGCTATCGGCTTGGGCGGGACGGACCTTTATCTCGTCGTCGGGGGACGCAAATACATCATCAAAGAATCGCAGCGGCTCGCGGCGAACGCGCAGCGCACGCCTGTCGTGGACGGCAGCGGTTTGAAGGACACGCTGGAACGCGAGACGATTCGCTATCTGGTGCGTCACGGCTTTGAGCTGAGGGGCAAAAACGCTTTGATGGTCATCGCCGTTGACCGCTTCGGCATGGCGGAGGCGTTGACGGAAGCAGGTTGTCACACGATTTTCGGCGACCTGATGTTTTCATTGGGCATCCCAATCCCGATGCGCAGCCTGAAGGCGGTGCGCCTGCTGGGGCGGCTGGCGCTGCCGCTGCTGTGCCACCTGCCGATTCGGATGTTGTATCCGACGGGCAAATCGCAGGAGGAGATTAAGCCCAAGTTTGAGAAATACTACCAGTGGGCGGACATCATCGCGGGCGACTTTCACCCGATTCGCAAGCATCTCCCCCCGCGTTTGGTGGGGAAGATGATTGTCACAAACACGACCACTCCCACCGACGTGCAGCGCCTGCGCGAGCGTGGCGTGGCAACGCTGGTCACGACGACGCCCGCCATGAATGGACGCTCCTTCGGCACGAACGTGTGGGAGGGCGTATTCATCGCGCTGGCAAACAAACGACCAGAGGAGATGACGGCGGAAGATTACTTTTCGTGGATGCAAAAAATCGGCTGGCAACCGCGCATCGAACGACTCAACGAAACGTTAGCACGTTAGCACGTTAGCACGTTGGCAGGTTAGCACGTTGACAGGTTGGCAGGTTGGCAAGTTAAAACGTGCCAACGTGCCAACGTGCAACGTGCAACGTGCCAACGTGCAAGGTGTAACGTGCAACGTGCTAACGTGCTAACGTTAAGCCTTGATTGGATGGAACGTTTCGCCTTTATCATTCACCCGATTGACGTCCGCCGTGACGTGGGGCGGAAGTATCCCATCGCTCGCTACTTGCCCGAGAAGATGGTAGAGTGGCTGGTGATGAAGTTGTTCAAGCCCCGCGTCATCTCACACATCACGGGCGTGAAGTCGCTGACGGGCGCGGAGGCGGAGGGCTGGCTGGTCGGCTGTCCGCTCTCGCCGCGCCAGATTCTCGAACTTGATGAGGAGTTCGTCTTCGACACCATCGCCGAGTGCGGGCGCGTCGCTGCCGCGCAGGGCGCGAAGATCGTGGGCTTGGGGGCGTTTACGTCAGTGCGGGGTGACAAGGGCTTGACGATTCAAAAGAAGTTGGAAGGCGTCATTAACGTCACCAGCGGTAACTGCTACACGACTTACACGGCGATTGAGGGATTGTTCAAAGCCGCTGAGATGATGAACATTGACGTTGCCCGCGCCTGCGCTGCCGTCGTCGGGGCGACGGGTTCGATCGGGCAGGTGTGCGCTAAAATCGTGGCGCCAAAGGTCGCGCAGGTGTCACTCATCGGGCGGGACGAACAGCGGCTCGCGCGCCTCGCCGATGCGTTGCGCAACGGCTCGCGGACCAACGTGCGCGCCACCACCGATATCAACACTTTGCGCGACGCCGATTTAGTCGTCACCGTCAGCAGCGCGGTAGACGCTCTCATCAGACCAGAGCATCTCAAGTCAGGCGCGGTGGTGTGCGACGTGGCACGCCCCCGCGACGTTTCCAAGCAAGTCGCCCAAGCCCGCGACGATGTGCTGGTCATCGAAGGCGGTGTCGTCGAAGTGCCCGGCGAGGTGGACTTCGGCTTCGACTTTGGCTTCCCGCCTAAGACGGCTTACGCGTGCATGGCGGAGACGATGATGATGGCACTCGAAGGCACCTATGAGCCTTACAGTCTGGGGCGCGACCTCGATGTGGAAAAGACCCTGCGCATCGGGGAGATCGCCAAAAAGCACGGCTTCAAGTTAGCGGGCTTCCGCAGTTTTGAGCGGGCGGTGACGCCGGAGGAAGTGGAGCGGGTGCGTGAGCGCGTCCGCCGCTCATAGAGGCAGAGTGAGGCGATGGACGCCTGCACTTTTGTCAGACGGGGCGGGCAACCTCGCCCCCAACCGGCTGGGGCGTCCAAGGGCTACTCGCAGAGGAGGTGTGACCGATGTTTCCCTTCCCTCGTCGTCGCAAACTGGCGGATGAGTTGCGTCGTTTCTTCGGACGCGAGCCGCATGAGTTGCCTATCGTGAGCCGCGCTTTTTTGTCAGTAGACTTGCCGAACCTGCAAATTGCGGTGGACGAGTATGTGCGCGACCATCACGCGGCGGCGCGCGCATTAGACCTGTCCAGTATTGGAGCGTAGACGTGGACCGTCAGATTCAGTGTGTCGAGGTTGGCATTCACCTCATTGGTGCTGATGAGGGGAAAGTTGCCACCTCTTGTCGCGGCGCGTCGCCCATGCTATAATGAAAGCCGTCGTCGGGACGTGGCGCAGTTTGGTTAGCGCGCCTGAATGGGGTTCAGGAGGTCGGCGGTTCGAGTCCGCCCGTCCCGACCAAAACAGCCCTGAGTGCTGAGTGCTGAATCCTGAGTTGTTTCACTCAGCACTCAGGACTGACTTCGGGGCGTGGCTCAGCTTGGTTAGAGCGCATGGTTCGGGACCATGAGGTCGGCGG
>JANWYM010000461.1 GCA_025055355.1 Abditibacteriales bacterium | reverse complement strand
CAGAGGGTTGTTACCCTTCCCGCGGTGCCTCTCCTCGACCTGAACACGCTTGCCCAGGTGGTCACGCGGGCAGTCGGGAGGGAGGTAGCCGCGGAAAGGTCAATAGGCAAAGGGCGCCTGTATCTGTCCCGGCGGCAGGGCTGGACAGTGGGCGAACTGCTAACGGCGGTTTGCACGGTGTGCCAGTTAAACGTCCGGCGGGTCGGGGAACTGCGGCTGCTGGTGGGTGGAGGGGTCCATCCGAACAGCGACCCATTTCTGTTTGATGGGCTCGATGACCTGCGGTGGCTGGCATATCGCTTAGGAGGCTGGCTGCGCCCGGAGCATTTAGCGGAGGCAGCCCTCTCCCTTCCCCTGCAAGGTTGGCTCGTCTCCAAACAAGGGCGGGTGGGCGACTTGTCTGCTGAGGGGCGGGCGGAGGTCAGTGCCCTCGTGGCGTCTCTACCGCGCCCTATCAAAGGTCGCTATTATCGATTGCAGATGGAGCATCGCGAGGGAGAAATCAAAGTGCGGTTTCTTCTCCGCTTTCGGCTCCAGGTCGCCCGCTACGCGCCCGAGGAGCGGGCTGGGGAAAGGGTATTTGTCATTCGGCGCCTCTGGATAGTGAGAGCAGACGCACTGGACGCGGAGTTGCAAGCGGGCGAGATTTCCAGTGTGACGAGTGGAGAGGGATAGAGGATGCGCTTCTGTGTGACCGGGGTGGTTGTGCTGACGGTCATGTCTTTTCAGGGGACGTGGGGGGGAGGCAGCCGGGGGGAGGCACCAACGCGCCAGGAAATAGAGCGACGCTGCTGGCAGGTCCTGCAGGAAGCCAGTGGTGCTGAGGGGTGGGAAACGCGCTGGTTCGCCGCCCACGCGCTGCGGTATCTGGGGGACCGCCGCCTGCTGCCGTTCGTTGAGAAACTTTTGATGGACCCGCACGCGGAGGTGCGCTTGGCGGCGGGGGAAGCTGCGTTGGAGTTGGGATGGGCGCCCGGCGCCGCCGTTTATCGGGACCTTTTGGCGCAGAAGTTGAAGGCGGACCCGGCGGCGCGGGCATGGGTGGTGGGGAAACTGCAGGACCTGAAGAGCGTTGAGTTTTTGCTGGGGTGTTTGCAAGCGAGCGACGCGCGGGTGCGCGCTGATGCGGCGTGGGCGTTGGGGGAGATAGGGGACCTCCGTGGGCGGGAGACACTCGAGCGGCTCAGCCAGACGGACCCGGTGGCGGCGGTGCGGGCGGCGGCGAGCGGGGCGCTCTACCGCTGCGAGGAATCCCCCCGTGTCGCGCGGCTGCAGCCCTTTCTCACCGGTGGGGATCCGCTGGCGGCGGAACAAGCAGTGCGGGCGCTGATTGAGCGCATAGACAACCGCGCGATAGCGGCGCGTCCGTTTCAAGTGGAGGCTCTCCTGCGGGTGCTGCGCCACGGACCGCCGCGCGCGCAGGGCTGGGCGGCGCTGGGCTTAGGACGCACCAAACTCCTCTGGTTATTCCCACCTCTGCAGCGTCGGTTCGAACGCGCCGAGGGGGCGGTTCAAGTCTGTTTAGCCACCGCCCTTTTACAAGTGCGCTCTGGGTCCCAGACGTTTTTTGATCAGTTCACGCTGGAAATGTTCAAGGTTTGGGGGGCGATGCTGCAAGCCTGCGACGAGCACTACAGTGACCTGTGGGACATCGAACACCTACTGTTGGGGATGTTGGCGGTGCCGGACTGCCACGCGGCGCAAATCCTGCAGCGGCTGGGCGTAGATTTGTCCTTGCTGCGTCGCCGTCTGGTGGAGCGCGTTGAATCCGCCGAGTATCGTCAACAGCAGCGGCAGGAATACGACCGTAAAGTCCGCGAGGCGCCCTGGCTCGCGCTCCCGCTTGACGACGAGCGGCGCCCCCGCCTGTCGGGAGAGCGAGTAGGTGACGTCTTCGACCTGGCGGCGGAGGAGGCAAAAAAAGTTCAACGTGTTGGCTCGGAGTATTGTCTGCTGGGAGTCGTCAAATATGAAGATATTGTGCAAAGAGACCTGCTTACGGACCTGGGGGTGAGCGTCGAGAAGGTGAGGGCGTTGATGCAAAGTATGAAAGGGAAGTGGCAGGGCGAGGAGGATCTCCTCGACCAGTGAAGGGGAGGGGGCAGCGCCCGTTGAACCCAATTCTGGTGGGTTATTAAGGCTCGGCAGGAGCCTCGCCCTCCCGCCAAGGTAGCCCGCGACGCTGCCGCGGACCTTTTCCGTCGCGGCGCGACGGGCTACGTTGCAACGAAACGCAAAGGTTGAGTTAGGAGGTGTTTTGTATGGCAAGGCACATGCGATGGTTAGCCTGCCTGACGGCTGCGGTTGGGATATGGGCTGCGCCTGCGTGGGGCCGCAAGTGTCAGCAGGACGAGTATGGGGGATGTCATGATGTGACCTGTCGTCCAAAGGTCTGCCAACAGATGTTAGGTTGCCCGTGCGGCGAACTCTGTCCGCCCTTGGGCAGGGGCGCAGGGATGCGAGCGCCTCGCCTGACCGTATGGCAGGGCGGCAGGACAGGGCGTCAGCAAGAGAGGGTCACTACGTGGAAACGTGAACTTGCTGACCGCCTGCTGACTGACTTCTAACGTGGCGCAGGGGCGTCGGGTTGACGCCTTTGCTCCATGACGGTTGGCTTTCCTCGCGGAAGGAGCGTGAGAAGGAGAAATGGTTCGTCCTGGTTTCCACTGGACTACCAGCCTGTTGGCTCAGTCTGCGGCGTCAGGGAAGCGGCTTGCTTATGACCTCTACATTGACCTGCCGTGGGTGGAGGAGGCGGCGAAGGGGCAGGTGAAGGAGGCGGTGGAGGGGTTCTTCGCCAAGATAGATAACATGCCGCGCCCCAACCGCCTGTTCGTGCCGGCGTTTCAGCACGGACACACTTTCTTTCCCCCTAAGGACCTGCCGTTCGCCCTGGACCGCCGATGTCAGGGGCTGAACCTGCTGCGGGAGTTCAGCCATCGGGCGATCTTTGAGCGTCGCCTCGTCGTTTACGGCATCGCTGACCTGCTGCGGTGGGCGGCGCCCAACACGCCGAAGGAGGATGACCCTTTCACCCGCTACCCGGAATGGCTGGAGGTCAATATCGAAAATGCCTGCAATCAGGCGCACGATGGTAAGTTCGCTTCCCCGTTTCATCCGCAGGTGTGGCAGGCGCTCATCGCGCTCGCGCAGGCTCTGGCGCGGCAGTATCCGCCGCTGCACGGGCTGCTTATCCAGTGCCGCCTGAGCCTGCGCGACTTGCTTGGCTACAGTGAGGCGGCGCGGGCGGCTTATATTCGCGCTTATCAGGTGGACCCGGTGGATTTGGACCAGAGTCTGAGAGACTCTAAGAACCCCGTGTCCATCGGGCACTGGGCAGTGTGGCGGCGGCGGGTCATCACTGACCTGGTGGGGGCGGTCAGTCGCACCTTCCGCGCGGGGCGGGTGCAGGCACGGGTGGCGGTGCGGGGCATCGCGCCCTATTACAGTAAGGTGTTCTCGCCCACGCAGCGCCTCATGGCGCGGCAGGACTGGCTGGAATGGCTCAATGCGGGACATGCCGACGAGGTCATCCTGCACGCCAACTGGTTGGACAATCGGAATCAGACTTGGCTGAAGGACGGCATGACGGCGTTGAAGCGGGCGAAGAACCAACGCGTTTACGTCAACCCGCTCATCATCTGCCGAGAGGGTAGCAAGGTGGTCAGCCTCCAGGAGCAGTGGGTGCGGCTGGAACAGCAGGTGGTCTGGCCCTACGTGGTGATCGCCATCCAGCACCCGAATGACCTTGAGCGCGTCCAGCAGTTCCTTCAGAGTCTATGAATGAGTTGGGGAATTGGGAAATTGGGAAATTGGGAAAGGGAGCGGACATGACAGACGAGATGGCGCGGCGGTTGGCGGAGCGCATCAGCGAATTGCTTATGACACGCCACCCGACCGGTCAGGACCGCGTCAAGATGCGGCGGTTGATTGCGGCGGCGCGGGAGGAAGCCTTAGCGCGCGCGCCAGCGGCGGCC
>JANWYM010000460.1 GCA_025055355.1 Abditibacteriales bacterium | reverse complement strand
TCGCCTCCCAAGCCCGGCTCTTCGGCGTCAAAGTGGTCGAGAAACACTCCCAACCCCACACGTGGTTGTCCGCGCTCCTCCGCGCCATAGACTGGATTTCTCAGCAAGCGCAGAAAAAACAGATTCAGTTAGCCAACCTGAGCCTGCAAATCTACGGACAGGACGCGCCCCTGCTGAACGAGTTCATAGACCGCTCCATCAAAGAATTCAACGTTACCTACATCGTCGCAGCGGGTAACGAGGGCGTGGACATCCTGACCACCGGTCCAGGGGGCAACTACCAGAACGGGCGTAAGACCTCCGGCACCAGCATGGCCGCCCCGCACGTCACCGGCGTCGCCGCGCTCTACATCCTGAAATACCGACAGGAACACGCCGGACGAAACCCCACGCCACAGCAAATCAAAGCGGCACTGCGCCAGCACGCCGTGCCCCAGTCCCGCCCCTGTTCCACGCCCCTGTCGGGAGACGGCGGCTTCAGCGGCGACCCGGACAATACGCCCGAACCGCTACTCCATGCCCGTCCTCTCTTGCCCACGCCGCCGCCAACGCGCCAGCAAGTTGCCCCCCACCGCGCCCGTCCATAGGAGCGTTGGGGAAGATTACTTCTCAATCCCCAACAACTCCACCTCGAAGATCAGCGTCGCACCGGGCGGGATGCCCGAGCCAGGCGGCGGGGTGTCGCCATAGCCCAGTTGGGGCGGGATGATGAGTTTGCGCTTGCCGCCGACCTTCATGGTCTGCAGCCCCTCGTTCCAGCCCTCAATGACCTCACCCAAGACGAACTTTGCGGGCTCGCCGCGGTCCACACTGCTGTCGAACTTCGTCCCATCGGTCAACGTGCCAGTGTAGTGGACAACCACCGTATCTCCCATCTTCGGTGACTCCCCGGTGCCTTCTACGAGGTCCACATATTTCAAGCCTGATGCGGTGGTGACTTCTTTGGGCTCACTCTTTTTCTCTTCCCTCTTTGCTTCTTCCTTCGCGTCCTCGGATTGCGCTTCGGGCTTGGTCTCCCCTTGCTTCTCAAAGCCCTCGTTGACAGCGGGGGACGGCGGTGTGACGCCTTCCTCCTCCGTCATCTGCCCTCCGCACCCCACCAGCCAAACAACGACTAACGTGGCAACAAGACACTTCTTCATGGACTCATTTTCCTCCCATTGTGATTTTTGATGTCGTTCAGCCCAACCGAGTCGGGCAGAACGCCTGTATCTTTAAAACTCAACTTTCGCGTTTCGCGCTTCTCTCTCCGCCGCAGGAAAACGTCACGGCGAGCGCCGCGCAGCCGTCCGCCGAATGTCTGTCATGGCGAGCGGAGCGAAGCAACCCCCTACGGAGGAGATTGCTGCAGCGGAGGGGATTGCTTCGCTGCGCTCGCCATGACACCCTTACGCGCGGGGGACTGCTTTACGCCGCTCGCCATGACAGGCGTTTTCGAGGGAAAGGGCAAAACGCAAAAGTTTAGTTTAAAAAAACTGCTTGTAAATCGTATAGCCTGCCAGGGCGAGCATGATGAGAAAGCAGATCCACAGAATCACATCGGACTTCCACGTGGGCGCGATGCGGCGGTCGAGGTGTGTGTAGCGCAGATAGATCGTCCCGCCTGCGACGATGGGTCCCATCGCCGCCGAAACGACGCCCGCCACCGTTAGCATCCAGATGGGATTTTTAACGAAGAAGTAGCAGGTCGCCGTGATCGCAGGCGACACCACTGCCCAGATGCGCAGAACCGCCACGCGCGCGCGATAGTCGCGCGGGTCAATGATGCCTAACACGCCCATGCAATCCGCAATCATCCGCGCCCCCCCACCCAACCCGGAGATCACCGTCGAGTAGAGGATGAAAAACGCCGCCAGCATGAACAGCCACCACGCCCACTCGCCTAACGTCTTGGTGTAGATGTTCGAGAGCAGTTTGATGGTATCCAGTCCTTCAGGCTGGACCTGCATCCGATGCAGCACGCCCGCCCCCAGCATGTAGAACGGGATCGTCGCGCAGGACAGAATCAGCAGCGTTAGCACCACGTCGGTCTGCATCACCCGAATCCAGCCGCGCGCGCGGTGCACCCATTCCGCGCTCCTCTCGGTCGGCCCCGCATAGCGGGCGTAGCCCTTCTCGATGCACCAATAGGTGTAAGCCATGGACTCGCCTGCCGTCACGCCTGTGCCACCATAAGCCGCCAACGCCGCCCCCACCGCGAACGCGGGGAACTCAAACCGCAGCCCCGCCCGCACGTCTGCCCACGTGATGGCGTATTCAGTGAACTGCAGCATGACCGCGCAGAACAGCGTGAGCAAGGTAAACGTCGCCACCATGCAGGTCAGCAGTTTTTCGAGGAAGCGATACGTGCCGGTGAGGATGAGCACTGAGGCGAGCGCGGCGAGGAGAACCGTCCATCCCTCCGAGGGCAACTGCGGAAACGCCAGATGCACCGCCTGCCCACTCCCACCGTAGATCCCCCCGCCGCCCAAAAAGCCGGGGATGAGCGTGAACAGCCACAGGTAGATGAACCACGAGACCTTGCCCTTGCGTGCGGGCAACTTGCCGGGCAGCCGATTGAAGGCGTGCAGCACCGTCTCGCCTGATGACACCGCGTAGCGCGCCAACTCCGCCTGCACGATGTTCTTGCCCCAACAACTCAACAGCATCCACCATAGCATCACAAAGCCCACACGCGCCCCCAACGACGTGGTCATGAGAATCTCCCCTGACCCCACCACTGACCCGACCAGAATCAGCCCCGGTCCTAAAAACCGCAGCGTGTTCCAGAAGCCGACAGGCGGCTCCAGCACATCCTCTTTGCGCCGAGCGTAAAGGTCTGTGGACATCATCTTTCAAGATAAACACGATACACGGGATTTGAACTTGTCTCTGATTTGACGTGGTCTCTGACCATGCCACCAACCCTGCCCCCAGGTCCCCTGAATGTGAGACCTCCAGTCATCTGCGTTAGCGTGGTCAGAGACCAGACCTGACTAAGTTCAATGCGGAATACCCAACTCATGCATCCGACGATGAATCGCCTCCGCCGCTTCGTGGAACGGGCGCTCCAGATAGGCGAGATGGTCGTCCTCCCCGTGATGATGCGTGACAGTGCCGGGTGGATGGCGCGGGGCGGTGTGGCGGATGTAGGCGAGTCCGCCTTCGATAAGCGTAAGCATGTATTGCGCAGTGTCGCGGTCGAACAGCCACCACGCGCCGCCGACGGCGACATAAATCGGCGAGGTGTGCGCGAATATGCCCCGCCGCCAACCGTCGTGGTGCGGGATTGCCGTGTAGTTCGGCCCGCCGCATCGGGCGGCAAACCACGTGTGGCGGTCCACTTTCACTTTTTCTTTCAGGTGCAAGCGGTAGACCTCCCCTGACCCCTCCTTGGCAAGGAGGGGAACTTGTGCCGCCCCTTGCCCACTCAGGAGGGGAACTCCTGCTGCTCCCCTCCTTGCCAAGGAGGGGGTGGGGGAGGTCTCTTCGGTTGCAGCGACGACGCGACCCTGTTGAACAATCTGGAGGGTGTGAATGGGGAAGATGGACTCTGCCCACGCTTCGACCTCCACCGTGCCGGCGCCTGGCAGTTGCACCGTGTCGCCGATGCGGTGTCCGTCCACCGTGAAGTGAATAATCGGTCCACCGCTGAGGAACGTGCGCCCAGCGCGAACGGCTTGGCACCAGTTGTCGTAGTTGAACTCTTCGTCCTCGGGGATGTAAGCGTAAGTGCGGTAGATGCCCACTGGCACGTCGCTGGTCATCTTGTCCGTGCCGCCCACGAGTGGCAAACGGTAGCCACCGTTGAGATAGCGATAGTATTCAAGGTGCTGATAGGTGCCATGCACCAGCATCTCCACCGCGTCGGCGCGCCCCGTCGCAATCAGCACAGCGGGTTCACCGTTGGGGTTGGGCAGGTGCGGGATGATGACCGTGCCGCCCTGCGCGTGGCAGCGGTCCGCCCAGTCGGACATAGTCACTTCCAGCGTTCCGCCCAACTCCGCCTCCC
>JANWYM010000045.1 GCA_025055355.1 Abditibacteriales bacterium | reverse complement strand
ATCGTCAGTGACCAGTGACCAGTGACCAGTGACCAGTGGCGCCAGCTTGTATGGTGCCGTCGGCACGTCGGCGCGTTGGCACGTTGGAACGCTACGGCGCGGAACGCCGCGTATGCCGTCAAGCCGAACAGGACGTAAAACGAGGTGTTGAGGTGTCCGCCGAGAAACTGAACGCCAACGATGACGCCGGCGGCGGCGGCCCAGCGCGCGCGGTGTTGCGCGAGCGATATGTCGAAGAGCAGCAGAATCAGCGGCAGCCACGTGCCCGTCCAGAGCGAGATGGTGGGGAACTCCATCCAGGCGACAAAGTAGCCGTTGAACATGAACGTCACCGCGCCCAGCAGCGCCGCTGCGCGCCGCAACTGCCAGTGACGCAACAGCAGATAGGTCAATGTTCCCGCGAGGAAGAGATGAACCAACGCGCTGAAGCCGAAGCCGCGCCCCACCGAGGTCAGAAAGAAGAGCAGGTTGAGCGGATAGAAAATCGCCGACTGCAAGTTCGCCACGAACGGCATGCCGCAGAAGGCGTATGGGTTCCACAGCGGAACCTCGCCAGCGCGCAGCGCGCGCACGGCGTAGAGCCGCCACGGATAGTATTGCTGTATCACGTCCAGCAGCGGGTTCTGGACCCTCTCAAAATCGGGGAAGAGTTCGCGGGCGTAGTGCCGCCACGGGTTCATCACTAACAGCAAGTCGGCGGGCAAAAACACGCCGCGCGTGAACACGACTTTGTGGAGGAAGGCGACGGCGAGAAGCAGAATCAAAAGCAGGGCGAGCGCGTCTTTCTGACGTTCAGAGAGGCGTTTCATGACACCGCATCAATCCCAATGCCCGCGTTTTGCAAGGCGGCTTGCAGATGCGCCCGCGCCTGGGCCAGGGTTTGCTCGCAGGTGGCAGCGTCCTTGGCGGCGCAGGACAGCGTGATGCGCAACTTCACGTCCGGTCCATAGGCTTTCGCCCGCGACTTGACGTAAACCTGCGGATGCGCGGCGACGACCGCGCGCAGCACCGGCGCCAGCACCGACTCGTCGCCGCACTGCACGATGACCGTGTCCATCCGATATGCACCCTGACCGAACACACGCACCAGCAGCGGCTGCAGCGTGCCTTGCCATATCCCCTTCAACTCCTCCGGCACGCCCGGTAGCGCGACGAGAACGACGCCGTCTTCTTCAATGACCACCGCCGGCGCCGCCCCAACGGGGTTGTCAATTGGCTGACTCCCTCGCGGGATGATAGCCATTTTGCGGCGGCTTTCGTTGAGTCCCGCCGCAATCCCCTTGCCTTGCGCCGCGAATCTCTCGTAGGCAGCCGCCACAAACCGCAGCGCGTCTTCGTTCAGTTCCAGCGGACGGTTCAGCGCCTCCGCGATGGCTTTCAGCGTCATGTCGTCATCCGTCGGACCCAGCCCGCCGCTCAACAGCAGCAATGACGGATGCCGCGCTATCGCCGCGCGAATTTCGCCCACAATGTCCAATATGTCATCGCGCACTATCACCGCACGCCGCACGTGCCCGCCCAAGCCCGTGACCTGCTGACAGAGCCAATGCGTGTTCGTGTCCTGCACGTCGCCCAACAGGAGTTCATTGCCAATCGCGATGATTTCGACGAGAGTCATGCGCGCGACGTGAAGTGTGAAACGCGAAACGTGAAACGTAGACCCCTCACGCAGTTGACGCCTCACGCCTCTAAAGGGCTGGCAGGGACGCCCGCCCCTCCCAAGCACGCTTCACGTTTCACGTTTCACTCAATCACTGCCCCCTCTTCATCTATCTCCAACGTCCTCACGCTTCCGTGATGTCCTGCTGCGCGCAGAGTTTGCAACATCGCATTTGCAATGTCAGCGGTCGGTTCGTCCGCCATAGCCAGCACACTCGACCCCGCGCCGCTCAACACTGCCCCGTAGGCGCCAGCGTCAATGGCGGCGGCGATGACAGCGTCCAGCCACGGCATAAGGCGCGAGCGATACGGTTGGTGCAAGCGGTCACGGAGCGCGGCACGGAGCGCGGCGCGGTCGCCCGTAACCAGCGCGCTCACCAGCAAACACGCACGGCTGACGTTGAACACCGCGTCGCGCAAACTGACCGAGTGGGGTAACGCGTCCCGCGCCGCGTGCGTGGCGACCTCAATGTCGGGGATCAGCACGATAAATCGCGGCGGATGCGACACGGTGAGTTTAACGGCGTGCACCGAACCGTCTTCATCCAGACAAGAACTCACCAACCCACCCAGCAGCGCCGCCGCCGCGTTATCGGGATGCCCTTCCAGTTGCGTCGCTAAGCGCAGCAGTGCCGCCTGATTCAAGGGACGTCCAGCAAGTTCATTCGCTGCCATCAGCCCCGCCACCCGCGCCGCCGCTGAACTCCCCAAGCCGCGCGAAAGCGGCAGGTTGTTGATAAGTTGCACTTGTAGCCCCGCGCGCCGTAAGCCCACCTCCCGAAAAAGCACGTCGGCTGCCTGCACGACGATGTTCGTTGCATCGCGGGGGAGCGTGGTCTCCCCTTCACCCGTAAGGACGATGATGTCATCGGGTTCGTCCCGCCGTTGCATCTCTACAACGTTGTAGAGTCTCAACGCCAGCCCCAGCGCATCAAACCCCGGTCCCAAGTTCGCCGTCGTCGCCGGCACGCGCACACGCACCTGTTGTGACATCGGTTTGCTCCGTTCAATCCCTTCGTCCGCTGATGGCGTGAATGGCACAAGTCAAAATTATACGGACAAAGGGGCAAAAAAGCAAATTGGGGTAAGGAGCCCCTCCCCAAAATGTAGCCCGTCGCCCCACGACGTCGTGGCGGGCTACTTTTGGGCGTCGCGCCGTTTGACATCCCGCCTCTGCGCACAGTATAATACACCCAAACCTGCAATGAGGGAAACATCATGACAGATCACATCCCAACCGAAGTCCGCTGTCCCCACTGTCAAGGCGTCATCCCGCCTGTGTGGATTCTCAACGTCTGTCCGGAATGTGGGCGCGGCGTGTCGTTGGAGGAACTGCGGCGGACGCGGCGGACGGCTGGGGCGGTTGAGGACGCGCCGACGGAAGAGCCACCGCCATCGTCCGAAGCGGTGACGATGACCTCAGTTGCGTCATGGTCTGGCGAAGCGCCTGGACAGTTCATCGCCGCTGTGCCATTCGATACCCGCCCTCATCTTGACGCAGACGTGACTCCGCCTGTGGTGCGCCCGTGCGTGCATCATCCCAAGGTGGAATCCGCGCAGTTCTGTCCGACGTGCGGCAAGGCTTACTGCGAGGATTGCCTCGTCACATTCCGCGGGCGGAAAATCTGTGGGGGGTGCAAGGACGCAGAGGTGACGGCGCTGCAGCGTCAGGGCAGGGCGCAAGCGCCGCTGACGGGTCTCGTTCTCAGCATCGTCGGGGCAGCGGGCGGCGCGATGTGCTGCATGCTGTGCACGTGCAGCATCGCGGGACTTGTCGTGGGCTATCAGTCGCTGCGGGACGTTCAAGAGGACAAACTGCCGCGCTCTGCGCGCCCGACGGCGTTAGCCGCTATCACCGTCGGCTGGGTCGGCGTTGCGCTGCTGGCGCTGCAGTCAATCTATTCCGTCTTATACCTCATAGCGTTGGGAGTCAGCATCGGGAACAATTAGCCGAAGTCGCCAGACTTTGAGGTGAGCATGAATGGGAGGCAATTGCTCCACGCATCCGAACAACCCTGCCGTCGCTCTGTGCGAGCGATGTGGCGATTTCGTCTGTCGCGTCTGCCGCACGGCGGTGGACGGCAAAATGCTCTGCCCGCCGTGCTTCGAACTCCTCCACGCGCGCGGTGGACTCACGTTCGTTCAGCGGCACTTCCAGTTGCCGCTCTACGCGCTCATCTTCAGCGTCTGCGCCATCTTGACCACGTGGGCATGCCTCGGCTTGGCGTTTGTGCCGGTCTCGCTCTACTTCGGCATCGCCGCGCTTAAGGAAATCAACCGCCGCCCCGACCTGCCCGGTCGCAAAGTGGCGGTGTGGTCCATCGTCCTCAGTGGCGTTTCGGTGGTCCTCGGCATCGGCTTCTGGGTGGCGTTCGGTTTCCTCATCTGGATGCTTGAGAACGGTACGAAGCGTTAATGGTAACGACTCCACGTTGCTTCTTAGAAACTATCTCAAAACCCGCAACCGCAGGCTTGATGCTTGCGACGGCAGCGCAACCGTCAAGGGCGTGGCTGCGGGTTTTGAGATAGGCACAAGTTACAGCCACCGCAATCTTGTCCAAAGGAGGCACGGGGATGGAAGCGCGAGTCCTTGTGACCAGCCCCTCTGTGCAGATGCCGCCCACAGCGGCGGAACTCCCATCGGAGGATGGTGAGCCCTTGGAGACCAGTTGGCACCGGTCGGAAATCAACCTGCTGATTGAGTCGCTGCGCGTTCACTGGCAGGGACGAACGGACTTTTATGTGGGCGGCAACATGTTTATCTACTTCAGCCTGGAGCAGGTGCGGCGACTGTTCTACCGAGGACCGGACTTCTTTGTAGTGCTCGATGTTGATGGAACGCGCCAGCGGGAGTCGTGGGTCGTTTGGGAGGAAGGCGGCAAATATCCTGATGTGATTGTAGAGTTGCTCTCCCCCTCCACCGCGCGGGAGGATCGCACTACCAAGAAAGACCTCTATGAGCAGACGTTCCGCACGCCCAACTATTTCTGCTACGATCCCGACACGCAAACGCTGGAGGGATGGCGGCTGCGGTGTCAGAAATACGAGCCGCTCGAACCCAACGAGCGCGGCTGGTTGTGGAGCGACCAGTTGGGATTGTGGTTGGGACTGTGGCAGGGCACCTATCTTAACGAAGAGAACACGTGGCTGCGCTTTTACGATACCCAAGGCGTGCTGGTGCCTACCTTCGGGGAGGCAGCGCAACAGCGCGCTGAACAGGAGCGACAACGTGCTGAACAAGAGCGACAGCGCGCCCGCCAAGAGCGACAACGTGCCCGCCAAGAGCGACAACGTGCCCGCCAGGAGCGGCAGCGTGCCGAACAGGAGCGGCAGCGCGCCGAACAGGAGCGGCAGCGCGCCGAACAGGAACGGCACCGCGCTGAACGAGCGGAGGCGGAGTTAGCCCGCTTGCGTGAGCGGCTGAAGGCGCAAGGGATAGAGTGGGAATGAAGGGGAGTACAATATATGGAATTTGATTCTGACATCCGCATCCTCGAAGCCGAACCGCGCTTTCGCTTCGAGAAAGCGCGCACGCCGCTCAAGTTTGGCGGGGTTATCATGGACGCCGCGTTGTATTTCGTTTGTCGGGTGAAGGTCGAGAACCGCAGGGGCGACGTGGCGGACGGCTACGGGGGGATCTTTCTGTCCGATGTGTGGGGCTGGCCCACGCCGCACGTGGCGCACCCCATCCGCGAGGAGGCGATGAAACGACTGGCGGAGGCGTGCGTGCAGCGCGTCGCAGCGTTCAGAGACTTCGCGCATCCAATTGACATTTTCCTCGACCTCGAAGAGGAACTGCCCGCCATGGCGCGGCGCGTCTGCGATGACCTGCACACCGCCGAGCCGATGCCGTTACTGTGCGCGCTGATTTCCCTGTCGGCAGTGGATGGTGCGCTGCATGACGCGTTCGGCAACGTCAACCGTGTGGACACCTACGCCGCTTACGGCAGGGAGTTCGCACCCGACCTGCGCGGCTGGATGCAACGGGCGGGCGTGAAGAACCCCGCCCGCTTCGCAGGTAAGTATCTCGGTGATTACCTGCGTCCCGCTTACTTGCCCGAGATCCCGTTGTTCCACCTCGTTGGCGGACTGGACAAACTCACCCGCGCCGAAATCACCGACGACGACCCGAAGGACGATTTGCCCGTCTCCCTCGACGACTGGATCAGAACGGACGGCTTGTTCTGCCTCAAAGTCAAACTGCGCGGCACCGACTTAGATTGGGACCTGCAGCGCCTGAAAGACGTTCACCGCATCGGCGTCGAAAACACCCCCCGCGTCACTCGCTCCACGCAACCTGCCATCTATTTGACCGCTGATACGAATGAGATGTGCGACACGCCTGACTACATGATTGAGTTGCTGACCCAATTGCGGGAGCAATCGCCGCAGGCGTTTGAGAGTTTACTTTACGTTGAGCAACCGACGCACCGCGATTTGAGGTCGCACCCGTTCGACATGCGCCAACTCGCTCAACTCAAGCCGGTGTTCGTGGACGAGAGTTTGACGGATATGGCGAGTTTCGATTTAGCGATGGAGTTGGGTGCGACAGGCGTGGCGCTCAAGACCTGCAAGGGGCACTCGATGTGTCTGCTCATGGTCGCTCGTTGTCATGAAGAGGATGTGCCTTACGCCGTGCAGGACCTGACGAACCCAAGTCTGGCGCTGCTCCACTCCGTCGGGCTTGCCGCCCGCATCCACACCGTCCTGGGCGTCGAGTCCAACAGCCGCCAGTTCTTCCCGCGCGCCAGCGACGACGTGCGCGCCGTGCATCGGGACATCGTAGACCGCCCCCACGGCGTAGCCAAGACGCACAGCCTCACGGGGTATGGGCTGGGGTTTCAGATTTCAAAAGCCACGACGGCATGATGGCGCAACGAGATTTGACAGGTCGTCGTGCCGCTGTGGTTAAATTCCTGTTCACCTCGTCGCGAAGCGGAAGTGAATCACGTCCCCATCCTGCACGAGGTAGTCCTTGCCCCGCACGCGCACTAAGCCTTTATCGTGCGCGGCGTGCCACGAGCCGCACGCCACCAGATCGTTGAACGCGCACACCTCGGCGCGGATGAAGCCTGCTTCGAAGTCCGAGTGGATTTTGCCGGCGGCTTTGGGGGCGGGCGTGTGGCGCGGCACCGTCCACGCGGCGGCTTCTTTGCCGACGGCGGTGAAGAACGTGACCACGTCCAACAGTTCGTAACTGGCGCGGACGACTTTTTCCCACGCCGTCTGGTCAATGCCCAGCTCGCTCGCCAACGCTTGCGCCTCGGACTCCTCGAACTCCGCGAGGTCGGCGGCAATTTTCGCACTGATGGTGATGAGTTTTGCCTGTCGCTCCTGTGCCCACGCCTCCAGCGTCTCCAGTAGGGATTGCTCCAGCAACGAGGGTTCTTCGCTGACATTCGCGCAGTAGAGAACGGGCTTCGCGGTCAGCAGGAAAAGTTCGTTGAGGAGCGTGACCACGGCGTCATCTGTGGGCATGGTGCGAATGGGTTGCGTCGCGCTCAGGTGCGCTTGGATGCGGTGGAGGATTTCCATTTCCTCCACTGCTTTTTTGTCGCCGACGCGCGCCCCGCGCTGTGCTTTCTCCAGTCGCCGCTCGACGGTCTCAAGGTCCTTCATCATCAGTTCCAGTTCCACCGTTTCCACGTCGCGCACGGGGTCAATGTTGCCCTCGACGTGCGCCACCGTCGGGCTTTGAAAGAGGCGCACGAGGTGCAGCACAGCATCCACTTCGCGGATGTGCGCCAGAAACTGGTTGCCCAGCCCCTCGCCCCGATGCGCGCCCTTGACCAGTCCAGCGATGTCCACGAACTTGATGGCGGTGGGCACTTTCTTCTCCTGATGGAACATCGCTGCCACCACGTCCAGCCGCTCGTCGCGCACGGGCACAATCGCCTCGTTGCGGTCAATCGTGGTGAACGGATAATTCGACACCTCCGCATGCGCGCGCGTCAGGGCGTTGAATAGAGTTGACTTCCCTACATTGGGAAGACCGATGATGCCGATTTGCAGCATAAATCAGGTGAGGAACGACGAGGAGGCACGGGGAACTCAGAGCCTATCCCAAAGACTGCTCAGGAGTTGCGGCGACGAAAGAAGCCTAATTGTAAGGGCAAAAGGCTCCGCAGAGCGGCTCCTGTGACTCTCCTTCCGTTGGGGGAAAGGAGAGACGGTGTCAGCGACTGCGTCGCTTTTGTTGGTTTCATTGCGAGCGCAGCGAAGTCATCCTCTTGCGAAGGCGACGGCGGCGGAGGGGATTGCTTCACTGCGCTCGCAATGACAGGCGCCGAGAGCGCTCTTTGGGAGAGGCTCTCAGGAGACGCTTCCCTTGTTGTTTTCCATCGTTCCTGCTGTCCTTTCACCTCCATCCCATCAACGGACACAGCGCCCGCAAGCCGAGCCAGATGAGGAGGAACCCACACAGGTCGAAGATGACCCCAGCGCGCACCATTTTGGGAATGGGCACCAAGCCAGAGCCATAGACAATCGCGTTGGGCGGTGTGGAGACAGGGAGCATAAAGCCGTAACTCGCGCCCAGACACGCGCCCAAGGCGGGGGGAACGGGGTTGACGTTTGCTGCCTTCGCCAGGGCGATGACGACAGGGATGATCATGTTGGCTGACGCGGTGTTGGAGGTCGTCTCACTCACAAGGATGCCCAGGGCGATCGCCGCTGCCGTCAAGCCCCAGAGCGACTGCGCTCCTGTGAGGCTGGTGACGCTGCGCCCAATCGCGTCAGCGACACCGGTGGAAAACATCAACCCCCCCAAACTCATCCCGCCCCCGAACAGTAGAATAGTGCCCCAATCAATGCGCGTCGCCTCTTGCCAGGTCAGCGTGAACGCTCCCTCACGGCGGTTTGTCGGCAGCGCGAACAGCAGGCACGCCGCCAGCAGCGCGACGATGCCTTCGGGCAGATGTGCCTCCGCCCACTTGACCCAAACGTGATTTTTGCCCAGCGCGAGGGCGAGTGCGCCCGGCGCCATCCACAACACGACGGCAACGCCAAAAGCGATGAGCGTGTTCACCTGCCCCCGCGTCCATCCGCCGAGTGACTCGCGCTCCTTTTGGAGATAGCGCATCATCTCCGTCCCCTGGAGCGCCGACATCCTGTCGGCACGCGCCGGCGGGATCTCGGCGCTCCCTCGATGGTCGCGGCGCGGTGCTGCCTCAGCAGGGTGCAACCAATAGAGCAGCCCAAACAGCGCGAGATACATGACCGCGCACAGCGGGACACCTATCGCCATCCATTGAAAGAAGTTGATGTCCACACCTGCCCACTGACGAATGAGTCCGATGCCGATGAGGTTGGGCGGCGAACCGACAGGTGTGCCGATGCCGCCGATGGAGGCGGCGTAAGCGACCATGAGCATCGTGCCCGTTGCGAACGGCCACTGCCGCATGTCGCGGGGGGCGGCAGACGACGCCCCCACGTCGCGCAGCGCGTTGAGCAGCCCCAGCGCAATCGGCAGCATCATCGCCGCCGTTGCGGTGTTGCTCACCCACATCGAGATCGCGGTGGTCACCAGCCCCAGAACGCACAGCAGCCGCGCCGGATGCTCGCCTACACCGCGCAGCGACAGAATCGCCAGCGCGAAACGTCGGTCGAGGCGGTGCAGCCTCATCGCCCGCCCCAAGATAAAACTGCCGATGAATAGAAAAATGATGGGGTCGGCAAACGGTGCCAGCGCGGTCTTTGCGTCCGCGATCCCCATGATGACACACAGGCACGCTCCCAACACGGCGGTCATCGGCATCGGGATGGACTCGCACATCCACAGCACCAGCACCCCTGCCAACACCGCGCTCAGACGACTGCCGGGCGTTGCAAGATACTTCGCCGTCAACGCCCACGTCGCCGCAAACGCCAGCGGGGCGAGGTAGAACCCCACCTGCCGCCGCAGGCGTTCAAAACGCTGCTCGGTTTCCGATACCACCTCCAGCGCGCTGTCTTCTTCCCACACGGGCGTGGTGCGTTCGTCCATCGCGGCTCCTTTTCAACCCAGTCGCAAGTGTGTCATTGCTTCTCTTCGCTGGCAAGGCGAGAAATCCTCTATTGCCACAAGGCAAAGGAATGCCGCAAGGCAGTGCAAACTGTCATCTTTTTCTTCCTGCCACGAGGGGAAGGAAGTCACAGGAGCGGCGTGCAGAGGCTTTTTGCCCTGACTCCCGATGTCACGGCGGAGACGGCAAGCCATCTCCGCCAGGGGATGGTTCTACTCCGTTCCTCGTCACCGCCGCGCTCCTCGCCCTGGCCGAGATTATCGGCCGTCCCGAAGGCGTCGGGCTTCGGGAGCAGTCAGGCAGCCTGCGATTTCAATTGGGGGAGGTTTTTGGGAGAGCCTCTTACCTTGGTATGTCAGCAAAGGCGAGTAGCGTTTCACCGTCACCAGGTATGCCTCTCGGCAAAGAGCCAAAAGAGAAAGGGGAACTCACGCACGGGTGAGTTCCCCTTTCTCTCTTTGGTGACCGACCGCCATTGGCTTATTCCGCCAACGACTTTTTGACGGCTTCCTCTAACTTGCTGAAGTCCTTTGCGAGCAGGTTGACGGCGTTGAACAGGACCTCTCGGTTTTTGGAGTAAAGGACCGTGTTCTTCGCCGCTGGGTTGAGTTCCCAGTCGCGCATCACCTTGTCCCGTGGGGCACCTTGTATGTAGGCGACCCCGATTTTGCTGAGGTTCTTGTCCGCCACCAACTTCTCCAACTCGGCTTTGTTGGCTTTGTCGGACACATCCACGATATACGCCCGCAGGTTTTTGCCCTCATTGGCAGCGACCAACTTCTCTAACTGTTCCGCCAAACTGGCGACGTTCTTGGCATCGTCCCCGTTCACGAAGACTTGAACGATAGGACGAGGCCCCGCCTCTCAGACGGGACAACGGTCGCTGCCCTTGAAGGGACCACCTACGTGCTGCGGGTTGTAGGCGGGAGCGCCTTTGAAGCCAACGGGTTTACCTGATTTGATCTCCTCTGCCACCGCAGGGATAAGCAACCAGGCACTCACCACAAAGAGCAGTCCTTTGACCGCGCGCATCCACTCACCTCCTTTCGCATCAGTTTTGGAAAAGCGTGTTGTCAGAGTTAGACAACAACGCGGAAGAGAAGGGAGTTCCCCCGCTTTGCGATTTCTTCGACGTTAGACGGCAGGGGATGTTCGCAAGTTTCTTTGCCGCTATCTGCTGCCGCTTTGCATCGCTTGCCCGAACCGCTTCACCTCTTCCTCCGCTTCCTGCACGCGTCCTGTCTGCCGCAGCAAGCGGACAAGTTCTTCGTGGGCAGCTTCGTGATGGGGCTGGAGGCGGAGAGCGGCGCGATATGCGGCAATGGCGCTGTCAAGGTCATTTTTTTTCAGGTAGATGTGCGCGAGCCGCAGATGCAGGTGGGCGGAGGTGTCACGCAGGGCAATGGCTTCTTGGTATTGCACGATGGCAGCATCGTAGTCGCCGCGCGCGGCGAGGGCTTCGGCGTAGTTGGCGCGGTAGGACATGCTGCGTGGCTCCAGTGCAATGGCGGCTTCGTATGCCTCATACGCTTTGTCATATTCTTCCAGCGCGGTGTAAATGAACGCCAGCCACTGGTGCGCGGGGGCGAGGTCCGGCTGCCATTGTAGCGCGGTGCGCAACTCGCGGATGGCTTCGTTGACCAGTCCCAGCCGTGCCAGCACTTGACCGAATAACAGATGTCCACGCGGGGTGAGGCGCTTGGCGCGGGCGATGATGTGGAACTCCTGCACGGCAGCGAACAAGTCCTGCTTCCGTCCGCGTTGCACGTAGAGAACCACCAGCCGCTGGCGCAGGGCGATGTTCTCACGGTGGGTCAGGAGGGATTTCTGGAGCGATTGAATTTCGGCGTCCAGCTGCTCCGGCGTCAGGTCGGGGGCGGTGAGCAGCTGGACGTTGGATAGCATCTTTTGCACCCGTGCTATTTTGTCAGGCGTGAGCGTCAGGCGTGCCTCTGCGTCGCTGGCGGGCGGCGGCAGAGGCGCCTCTCCCTGCGGAGGACGGGGACTTGTAACGGGCTTGGGTGCGCCCCGCGAGGGTGGCGAGGCGATTTGTGGTGGACTCGGACGTTGGGGCGCGGTGAGGGGAGCCAGATCCGGCGGCTGCGACGTCGGACTGTCCCACGGTCGCGTGCGCGGCGCCGGGGTCAATTTGGGCGGCGTGGAGGGCACCGTGACCACCGACGGCTGACGCCGCGGCGCGGCGGGCTTGGCGATGACGGGTTTGGGCACAGCCGGGGGTGGGGGAGGAACGGCAGGGGGCGGAGGGGTGACTTGCGGCGCGGCGTTTCTCGCCAGCACGGTCGCGGATTGCTCCGCCGCCAGCGTGACGCTGCCTCCTCCGCTCGTCACGGTCATGCGCCCGGTGTCTACGACGACGCGTGTGCCTTTGCCCCGCACGTATTGCACGCTGCCCAGCGCACCCGCGCAGGACACCTGCGCTGTGGGCGTGCGCACGCTCACGGACGACCCCAGCGCCGCCCGCGAGAAATCGCACTGCACGCGCCCCGCCCACACCACCACGCTTAACCGCAGCGCGTTGGTCTGCCGCTGATAAGTAATCTCACGGAAGTCAACGGTGGTGAACGGCTCCAGCGTAAGGGTGCTGCCGTCGGGCAGCGCCAGCACCGCGACGGAGTTGTAAAGCGTCCGCACCAAGTCCCCTGCCCGCAGCGGCGTGCCCTCGAACACAGACATCCACATCTCAGCGTCAATCCCTAACTCCACGCCCTCGCCCGCCATCTTGCGCAGCGTCGCTTGCCCCACCGTCTGCGCGCTCGCCGCTGGCGGGGTAGTCGTCATGAGGGCGATGGCGATAAGAAAGAGAACAGACCTTACGGTGAGACTCCTCAGAAACATTCGGGTTTAAGGGTTGAGGGTTGAGAGTTGACACGTTGGCAGGTCCTTAACGTCCCGACGTGCCAACCCTCAACCTTGGAAGTTACGTCGCCTGTTTCTTCACGCCTCGATCCTTCTGCAACGGCTCTAGCCCGCGCAGGACGCGCATGTGGTCGCGGATGTCGGCGATGCTGGGCAGACCGGGCGGCAGCTCATAGTTGGGCGGCAGTTTGTTGAGGAACTGTTCCAGATGGTCGGCGGCTCTTTGCTTGTCACCCTGCTCCTCTAACATTTCCGCCAGCGCGTAGTGCAGCAGCGGGTTGTTCGGGTCCGCCCGTGACGCACGCTCGAAGGCTTTCGTGGCAGCCTCCTTGTCCCCCTTCGCCAGCAGCGCGAGGCTGTGGAAGAGATGAAGGATCGCCACGTGGGGGGATTCTTGCGTCAAACGGTTCAGCAGCGCAATGGCGTCATCTAATTGCTTGTTCGCCAGGTAGAGCATCGCCAGCCCCGCCTGAAATCGGAGCAGCATCATCCAATAGGGGGAGTCCCTGCAGAGGTCAATCGCTAATTTCATCTCTGCAATCGCCTCGGGCAGGCGTCCCTGCTCGCTGAGAAAGTTGGCATAGTTAGAATGAATCAGGGGGTCCGTGCGCTGCAGTTCAATCGCTTTTTTGTAAGCGCTTTCGGCGGCTTCATATTGACCGAGCGCGTCGTAGACGAAAGCCAGCCATTGGTGCGCCGCTGCGAGGGTCGGGTCGAGAGCGATGGCACGTCGGAACTCGTGGATGGCTTTATCCACCTCGCCCCCACGCGCGTAGGCTTGGCCCAAGTTCAAGTGGGCGAGGGCTTTGCCGGCGTTCGCCTCCGACACGATTTTGTAATGCTGGATGGCGAGGTCCACGTCAGCGATGGGATGATTTTTGCTGGCGGGGCGGCGGCGCTGGGTATAGAGCGCGGCGAGGCGCGCGTGCGCTTCAATGTCGCCCGGCTCTCGGTTGAGACGCCTCTGCAGGTTTTCGATTTCGAGGTCGAGTGCTTCGGGGGAAAGCATCATGTCGGGAATAATCGTCATCACGCTCATCAGTCTTTCTTTGACGGCGGTTTTCTTCTTGTCAGCGTCGGGTTGCGCCAGAGGAGGCGCGGGTTTCGGTGTGGGAGAAGGCGTTGACGGCGGCGGGGTTGGCACGTTCGGCTTGGTTGGCGGCAGCCCCGACACCGTCGGGGGACGGGGCGCCGCGCCCGGCGGCACGACCGTCTCCTGATTCGCCGCCAGCGTCACACTTTGCTTCATCGCCTCCACCCTCGCTTGCCCTTGGCGGAGGGCGACCCGGGTGCCTGTGTCCTTCGCATACCAGATGGTGCCCTCCGCGCGCAGGAGGGTGACTGCCGCGTTGGGGGTCTTCACGACGTAGGAAGACTCTGGATGCGGACTCACCGTCAGGTTGAACTGGAGTTGCCCCCGCCACAGCACCGCCGACAGGCGCAGCGACTTCGTATCCGCCGCATACTCCATCTGCCGAAAATCAAACGTCGTTTGCGGCCACAGGGCGACCGCCGTGCCGTCCGCCAGCGAGAGCACCGCCGCCCCTTGCTCCGTGCGCACGAGGCTGCCCGGTGGCAACGTCATCCCCTGCGTCGCTGCCGTCCATTGCGCCGCCCCCGCCACGCGCACCTCCACCGCTCCCTGCATCTGCTGCACGTTCACCTGCGCCGCCGCCCCACGCCCCGCCCCTAGCGCCGCGACCATTATCACCACGACTATTTCTCTTCTGGTGATGTTCATCGTAGAAACCTCCTAAGGCGGTCAACGGATTTCGGTAGCGGATTAAGCGGATGGCGTCC
>JANWYM010000459.1 GCA_025055355.1 Abditibacteriales bacterium | reverse complement strand
TCCCTCCCATCGGGCGACCATTGCACGTTATAAACGTAATGCCCGACGACGGCATCATCGAACGGCTGGCCGTCGCGCACGTCCACCGTCACGGTCTTCTTCGTGGCGAGGTCGTAGATGAGAACGTCCACGACGGGATTGGGCGTGCCCGGCTTGGGGAACGGTTCAACCTCCAAGGTGTTTTGAACTTGCAGATGGTTCAGCGTGATGTAGTAATCGCGCACCTGACTTTCGTCGAAGCGATAGAACGCAATCTTCTTGCTGTCGGGCGACCACCACATCGCGGTGGTCTGACCCAACTCCTCGCCATAGACCCAGGACGCCGTTCCGTATTTGATGCGCGTCTTCTCATTCCCGTCGGTGGTGACAGCGATTTCGTCCTTGCCATCCGCCTTGCTCAACCAAAGATTCCTGTCGCGGTAGAACGCCCTCCACTGTCCATCCGGCGAAGTCGTCGAACCGATTTGTCGCCCGCGCCCCGCGAAAGCCCCGCGCGGCGGGAAGCGATTGCCGAACGGCGGGTTGGCGGGCGCGGGGTTGCCGCTGCTGCCGATCTCCACCGCTCGGCGCTCTGCGATGTCGTAGCGATACCGCTTCCCCTCCCGCGAGAACTCAAACGCCTTCCCGCCGTCCGTCCACGTCACGCTCAACGCGCCCGATTGGTATGACCCGAGAATTTCGCCCCGCAGCCGCGCGTAGCGGTCATAACGCGGCATCGTCCGCAGGCGGTCTTGGGCGTGCGCCGCGCCCATCGCCAGAACCGCAACAGCCAGCACCAGCAGCCCCCCTCCGATGCGCCTCCACCGGCGGCTCTGATGCTCCAACGACTCTATGCGCTTCGTTAAACCCTGAAACTCCAATGGCTTCATCTACGAACCTCCTGTGATTGGTCATGAAGGTTACATCTTCCTTAGAAATTCGTCAAGTATTGACACCCCTGTGTCGCATGGAGTTCAGAGGAAATCTTTCGTGTTCGATGGGTGGTGTGCTATAATGACTGTTGCAAGCAGAATAATTTCTCCGAGCAAGTATATCCGATGGACATTCATTCCATCCGAACAATGTGGCAGGCAGGAGATTGTGAGTTGTCTGAAGAAGTGGTTGCTCGCATGGTGCAACGCGAAGTTTCACTGGCGAACATTGAGCAAGACTTGATGAGCGGCAGCCAGTTAGAGGCTGCCTTTACGGGCGAACGCAGGCCGATCGGAACGGTTGCGATGCCTGTCTCTCATGAGAGACAGGGATTTCATAGGGCGTTATGAGCAGCGCTGTCATGATAAGATACTAAAGGCTGCCCAACCTGCGGAGACACTCCCGACAATCTGAGAGCCGACAGGTGTGGCAGGCGGTGGCTCAACCATAGCGCCGCAACTCCCAGTCCAACCAGCAGGGCTATGAACAGCACCCATTGCGGCGGTCGCCAGCCTTTGGGTATCATCATGGCTACCCCCCAACCTGCGAGCGGAGGTGTCTACCGCCTCCCGCCAAGAGGAGGGACTGAGACCTCCTCACCGGCGCTGTCTCTACCATCGTGCAATGCCTAACATCAAGGCAAGTCCGAGAGCAACGGGGAGGAGGTAGATGGCTGGTTTCAACCCTTGTCTCACAGGACGCCAGTGCGGGGGCGGAGTGAATCGGCTGCTTCCCATCTGGGGGGCGAGGCGGACCACTTCCCCTGTCTCCGCGTTAAGGGTCACCGCATAGCCGCGATACTTCCCGTTGGCGTCCCTGCCGCCCGCCAATCCCCAATAGACATTCCCCAGCGGGTCTGCTACCAGAGTCGCTTCTGTCGTCCAATCCACCGTCACAATCCCTAACCCCTCGTTGTTAAGGAGGGGGATTTTGACCTCCCCTGACCCCTCCTTGTCAAGGAGGGGAACTTTGACCTCCCCTGACCCCTCCTTGTCAAGGAGGGGAACTTTGACCTCCCCTAACTTCCTCCTTGTCAGGGAGGGGAACTTTGACCTCCCCTGTCTCTTCCCTGTCAAGGAGGGGAACGCCGAGCCACTGCGCCTGTGCCCAGAGGAAGGTTTCCCTCGTTTCTCCATTTCCTAATTCCTCAACGTCGCTCAAGCAACTGGAGGCTGCGGCGAAGGAACGTCCCCAGGAGGAAGCGGGGCTTTATAGAAACCACGTCCTTCCATCCCACACTTAAAAGCGTGGGACGAAAGGACGCTCGCCCGTGAGGGCGGAACCTTGCGTCCCAGCGAAGGGCTCATGAACCCAGCATAGGGCAAGGGTTTGGGGAGTCGGCTGAGCGGGCGACTCCTGACACTTGGCACGGCTCTTTGCCACTTGCGGTTGGGGCGGTGGCAGCGGGAAGCCGTCCGCTGCGTAAAACCGAGAACGCGCAAAGGAGGAAACAACTCGCGGCTCGGATGGAGCCTGCAGGCGTTAGCGTGCCGTTAGGCGCGTTCGCCCGCGAAGCCCACGCATCTATTCGGGGGAGTCGTCACTTCGCCACTTGATACCCCGCCTGCAGAGCGCGATTTTGCGTCTGGTGAAATTCGACGACCATGCCCATCGCTTCCAACGTGAGATTGACTTTCGTTTCCTCTTTGACCAGCCCCACGCCGGGAGCATACCATTGCGTCGAAGTCATGTTGCCCTTCTTTACGTCGAGAAGAAACCCGCCGCCTTCGACCTGTCCTGTGGGTTCGGTCACTTCCCGCACGAGTTTGAGGCACTGCTTGAACGTGCCAGCAGGAACGGTCACATCCTCAAAGGCGGCGACTTTGGCGCGCGCCGGCATGGACAGTTTCTCCTGCCGCAGCGTGCCGACCTCCCACGTGTCGCCCTCTTTCAACGTCTTCTTCAGAAGACGCAGGGGCGGATTGTATTTTTCAGCGATCGTCGCCCGACCGGGTAAGCCTTCGATTTTCTGCTGATACAGCATCAGCCATTCGCCGTTCCAGCCGACGTGGGTGGCTTCCGTCACGTCCATCTGTCCGTCCTGTCCGTTCACGATGCCCTTCTCCGACTGCACCGAGCGCCGCACCATGACGCCTTTGGGTTCCTTGACCTCCTCTGAATCGCCCGTGACTTCCTCGGTGGTGGTGCCTTTGGTATCCACAATGTTAATCTCCATCCCCCCCACGTTCACCACGGCTTTCGTCAGGCTCTCGTAGGTCCACTTACTCCCCTTCGTCGAGGGGAAGAACTGCGCCCCGTCCTGCTGCGCCCACACCACCATGAACGACGATAGGACGACTACCAACCCGACCACTAATGTCCACTTCTTCACTTTTGTTCCCTCCTGCTTGATTCTTCAACAGATGAGATGTTGTTCAAGCCTCTCCTCCGTTGGGATCTTTCGTCTATTTCGCCGTCCTTTTGACATTTCCCTCCCCTCAGGGGTTACGATAGCGCCGGGCGAGGAGAACGAACGGATGAGTCTCAAGATTGCTATCGTCAATTCCAGCAGTTTCAGGAGGTATTTCCTCGAGCCTCTTGAGTGACTGTCCGCTTGACCCCGACGGCGCTGCAAGCCGGCGAAGCCACCCTGCCCCTCGCCCACGCTGTCATCGGCGGCTCGAACGTGGCGACGTTGGTGACGCTGTTCGTGGTGCCGGTGTTGTATGTGATGGTGAAGCAGAGTAGGAGATGAGGAGGAAAAAGAACTTTTTTGTCATTTCCCGATTGTCGGTGAGAATTTGTGATACAATAAATGGGCGTGGCGTTTTCTATCGAGCGTGGATGAGATGAGCATCATCATCATCAAAGGAGGTTCAAGCGGGCGCTTGATGGTTGCGCTCCCTTATACCGCTGAGCGGGTGGAGAAGATTAAGACTATTCCTGGACGCCGCTGGCGTCCGGAAGAGAAGTGTTGGAGTGTGCCCGACGCTGGCGGGATGCTGCAAAGGCTGCTAACGCTCTTTGCTGGCGAGCAGGTCGAGGTAGAGTCCTCACTTCGTCCTGTGAGGAGAGCTGACCATCGGGAGCCACCTGTCTTAAGTGGTTCCATGCCTGTGGTGACGCCGGAACCCAAGCTGCCA
>JANWYM010000458.1 GCA_025055355.1 Abditibacteriales bacterium | reverse complement strand
CCGACGAAGAAAACGTCTATCTCCGGCACCTGCAAAATCTCCGGCAGGTTCTCTACCGCCTGCACGCTCTCGATGTGGAAGACAATCATCGTCTCCTCGTTGGCGCGTTGACAGTATTCCGCCACGCTGCCCGTCACGCCGTAGTTCGCCGCCCGCGCCGCCGCCAGCCCGCGCCGCCCGAGAGGGTAATACTTGACGGCTTGCACGGACAGTTCGGCGTCCTGCTTGGTGAGGACCTGCGGCACCTGCACGCCCAACGCGCCCGCGTCGAGGTAGCGTAGAATCACCTGCGCGACGTTCATCGGCGTGCGCACAATCGGCGTGATGTCCACTGTCTCGGCGGCGCGAATCATGTGCCGCACCGCGTCGTAACTCGCCGCGCCATGCTCCGCATCAATGACCACGAAATCGAACCCGACCAGACCGCATAACTCCACCACCTCCGGCGCGGGGATGTTAATGAAGCAACCCAACGCCACGCCACCGGAGCGGATTTTCTCTTTGGTTTTGTTTTTGCGCATGAAGGATTTACTGTTCACGGATGACTTCGCGGAAGCCCAGACCTCATCCGTGTCATCCGTGCCATCCGTGAACAGTTACAACCGAAACAACTCTCTCGCGTTCCTCTCTGTAATCAGTTCTCTCTCCTCCGCCGTCAACCTTGCCTCCTCCAACTTGAGCAACGCGGACTTGATGTAGAACAATGGCGCGTGCGTGCCGAAGAGCAACTTCCCCGCGCCGAACAGCCGGATGAGCCGCCGCAGCACGTCCGCCACCTCGCATTGGGAGATGTCCAGCCACACGTTCGGCAATGCGTTGATATCGTTCGCTTTGCTGGATGCCTCGCCCCACTTGATGCCGCCGATGACAAACGTCGTCTGCGGTGTCGCGGCAGCGGCTTCGAGGACCTCGTTGATGTCCACGTCCGGCACCTGCATGAGCGGGTGGTGCGAGCGCGTGTCCTGCATCCGCATCTGCACGATGACCGGCAAGCCCTTCTCTCCGCACGCCCTCAGCAGTTCTCGCGCCGCGCTGTCGGTGAGATGGTAGGTGTGATAGTTCGGGTGGAGTTTGATGGCGACCGCTCCCAGTTCTTTGTGGCTTTGTTCCAGACTTCGCTCCCAATTCCTCAGGGTCGGATTGATGACGGCAACGAGCAACTGGTTAGGTATCTCTGCCCCAGCGGCGCGCTTCTGTTGGTAACTTCGAATGTCTGCGTGGGCATATTCGTTGGCAGTTTGCGGTTCTTCCCAGAATATCGCCCTCAGAGGGGAGACCAGCAGGGATACAACCGCCAGACTACCCTCAAAGCCCCTATATGTGAGGTCGAATTCCAGCGCGAGGACGCCCGGTCGAAATGGGTAACTGTCGCGGTAGGCATTCACGTCAATCACAGGCCCAACATCCTTTCCACGTTGCCATGCAGAATGAGTTCTCTCCGCTCATCTTCCATACCTGCTCCCAGCACCTTCCCCAACTGCACCCCGAAACTTCTTCCCGGCGCGTCGGAGCCGAAGACGACGCGCTCCGCGCCCAACTCACGCACGGCGAATTCGACGACGGTAGATTCGGGGTCGCCGCCGCTGGTATCTACGTGAACGTTAGGATAAGGCGCGATGTCAATGACGCCACGATAGCCCGCGCCGGTGAGGTGCGCCATGATGATGTTGACCGTCGGATGCCGCCGCGCCATTGCTGCGACGTCAGCGGGCGTGGACTCGTCGGGGTAGTTGCCTGTCGTTTTATACCAGGCGTGCTGCAACACAGGCACACCAAGTTCAGCGGCGCGTGCCAGGATGGGATCAACGACGGAGTCGCTCGCCTTCTGCGAAATCCAGAGTTTGATGCCCTTCATCCCGCCTGCGACGATACAGCGGTCAATTTCCCCCAGTGACTCCTCTTTGTAGCGCGGGTTGACGTAGCAGAAGCCGATGAGGACATCGGGGAACCGCGCCATCGCCTCGAGGACGTGGTCGTTCGCCGCGCGGAACTCCTGCGGCGTCGGGTAGTGCGTGTAGCCGCGATTGCCCAGCGATGTGACCACCAGGCGGCTGATGCCGACCGAGCGCGCGGAATCAATCAAGTCCGCAACGAAGTCATCGCTTCCCTCTCGGAAGGGCGGCATGAAACGCCCGATGTGAACGTGCGCATCAATAATCGTCACGGCAGCACCTCTCGCAAAGTTGGGGAGGATTTTAACAGCGGGGGTCGGAGAAGTCAAATGGGCGAGCGACGAACTGCCTCTGCCTTTCGCCGTGGGGGCCCTCTTCGTGCAGCGTCACGCGGACATAGGGAAGTGGTCGGTGTCAGGGTCGGTCATGGCGCTCACGCCTGTCGAAACCGCACCTCCCGCCACTTTTGACGGAGTTCGGTCTTAATCGTCTGGTCATTGACCTCAGCGTAGCGCAGGGTGGTTTGCATGTTTTTGTGTCCCAGCAGTTTGCGCACGATCTCGAGGCGAACGCCTTTGTTGATGAGCGAGGTGGCAAAGGAGTGACGCAGGGCGTGAATGTTGGCGGTGACGCCGGCTTTCTGACAATACTTCGTCCACGCGGCGTGGGCGGTGCGATAGTGTATCGGGGTGACGGCGCTGCCGCGCGTGGAGCGGAATAGCGGTCCGCTGCGTAG
This sequence comes from Abditibacteriales bacterium, assembly GCA_025055355.1. Classification (GTDB taxonomy): domain Bacteria; phylum Armatimonadota; class Abditibacteriia; order Abditibacteriales; family JANWYM01; genus JANWYM01. Next base: position 1,373 of record JANWYM010000458.1, on the reverse strand, counting down.
GGCGGATTGCTGCAAGTAGCGACGCAACAGGCGCAGTGTAGTGGGCGCGGCGTAGAGCATCACCGTCCGCGTTTTGTTGCCCTTGCCGCGCACGAGAATTTTCTCATCGTCGGGCGTGAGGTCGAGGTCTTCGACGTAAATCCCCAGCGCCTCCGCGACGCGCACGCCGGTCTCGGCGATGAGGGTGAACAACAAGCGGTCGCGCAAGTTCTCGCGGGGAATGGCGGCGAGGATTTTGCGGATGGTTTCGTCGGGCAAACCCTTGGGAAACGGCTCTGGGACTTTCACGCGGTCAATTTTGTCCATCGGATTTGACGGCAACCAGTCGTATTTGACGCACCATTCCAAGAACGCATTGAGCGACGCCTGATGCCGTGCCCGTGTCGCTGGGGCTTTGCGCCCCAGCGTCGTGAAGTAGCGGCGCAGCACCTCGGGCGTGATGTCGCCGACCGTTTTCGCGCGTCCGTCACGCAAGAACCGCCGCAAGTCAGCGCGATAATTGACCAACGTGTGCGGCGACTTGCCCGCGTTCTCCAAGTCGGTGAAGAACTCCTCCGCCAGTTCCTCCACCGTCGGCACCGCGCGCCGCGCCGGCAATCGCAACAGTTGCCGCATGACCCTCATTCGTCATGCGTCATGCGTAACGCCTAACAAGTCGCCCCTTACGCATGGACGCATCGCGCATGACGCATGACGTCTTCCGTTTCACTTCCATAGACACAACACCACTGCCACCGTCGCCACTTGTGTCAGGATGCCCAGCGGCCAGTAGCGGCGGGGAATGCTGTAATGAATCCACGCGTGGAACTTGAGGAACGGACGCCCCCACCAGGTGTTCCAAATCCGTTTTTGCCACAGGGGAATGTTCGATACGAGGTCGGGAAACACTGCGCCCAACGCGCCCCACGCAGCGATGCCCGGATGACTGGCGTGTGGCAGCAGGTAACAGAGCAGAGCCAGCCCCAGCAGCACGTCCACCACTGCCACCCGCACGTTCCACTTCCAGCACGCGTGGGGGTCTTGCAGAAAGGTGCTGGGTTCGGTGTGCGGAATGCCGTCAAGCGCGAAGTGGCTCATCACACCGCACGCGAACGCCAGCGGGTAATTCCCTGTCGCCTGCCCAATGAGGGCGCCCGTCAACAGATGAGGGGTTGCCAGCATGAAATCCTAACTGCCTGATTGATGCTCAATGATTGATGATTCATGCAGCAATCATTGACCATTAACCATTTGACCGTTGCTGTCTCCCTTCGCCACGGGGAGCAGAGGGGGTTGTCAGCTTACTTTGAACCTCCCCCGACCCCTCCTTGGTAAGGAGGGGAGTGAACCGCCCCCAACCCCTCCTTGGTAAGGAGGGGAGTGGACCGACCCCC
>JANWYM010000457.1 GCA_025055355.1 Abditibacteriales bacterium | reverse complement strand
CTGCTACGCATTATCTTCCGCCGGTGTTGGCTTCGCGGCGCTCGCCATGACACTTTCCTGCGGCGTGGTGCGTCAACGACTCATAGGCGATTCCCTCTGACTTAATTGACGGACGCGGATAGATGAAGGGGCAAGCGTCCGTGTTCGTCTATCCAATCCGTGGTATCACGGTATTTTCCTGCGGTGTGGTTCCTGATTTGATGGGACATGAGCAACTCCCTCCGCAACTCGGTGATTGGCGACTACCGCCTCGTGGACTTGCTGGGCGAGGGCGGCATGGGGGAGGTCTATCGCGCCGTTCACGTTCACCTTGGGCGCACGGTGGCGGTGAAAGTCCTGAAAAATCCCGGTGAGAACGCCCGCCTCGTGGAACGGTTTCGCAACGAAGCCCGCATCCAGGCGCAGTTGCAGCACCCGAACATCGCGCGGCTCTACGAGTTTCTGGAGTTCAGGGGGCGTCCGTGCATCGTCATGGAGTTCGTGGATGGGGAGACGCTCGCCGACCGCGTTCGGCGGCACGGACGTCTCTCTCCCTCCGAAGCCGTCGCCATCCTTCAAGCCGTCGCCGAAGCCATTCACTACGTTCACGGTCACGGCATCGTTCACCGCGACATCAAATCCAGCAACATCAAAATCAACGCGGCGGGGCAAGTCAAACTGCTCGACTTCGGCATCGCCAAATCGCCGTCTACACCCAACCTGACCGTGACGGGCAACGTGGTCGGCACGCTGCAATATCTCGCGCCAGAGCAACTCAAAGGCGAACGCGCCAACGCCCGCTCGGACATCTGGGCGCTGGGTGTTTTGCTCTATGAGATGGTCACGGGGCAGTTGCCCTTCGAGGCGTCCAGCGTCGGCGAACTCTACGAGAAAATCGGTCAAGCCGCCTACACGCTGCCGTCCTTGATGAACCCTGCCGTCTCACGCGGCGTGGAAGCCGTCATTGTGCGCTGCCTGAAGAAGAACCCCTCGGACCGTTACCCGTCCGCGCAAGCCCTGCTGCGCGATCTCACACGGTTGACGCAAGTGGCGAACGATGGGGGCAAAGGGGTGATACCCTCCCGCTTCCAGAGGCGGTGGCTCCTCATCGCTGCTGCCATCGCCGTCCTCATCATCGCCATCGGCTTTCTGTCGAGAAAGCCCACCCGCCAGGGAGAGACCGTTGCCCTGCCGCCCAAGCCGCGGTCGGCGCCGCGCGCGGAAAAAAAATCCTCGCTCCCGCCGCCCCTTGCCGATAGCGGAGCAACGCTACAAACCGTAACGGTTGATGTGGCGGGCGGACAAGCCGAAGTCTACCGCGACGGCGTCCGCGTCGGCACCACGCCCTACCAACTCCAAGCGCGCGTGGGGGAGCGAGTTGTCCTCACGCTCAAGCGCGAGGGATATGAGGATAAAGTGGTGGATTTCGACGTCACCGAGGGCAGGAAGGAATACATTGACACCCTCGAGAAGAAGGAATGACCTATGTGGCACCGCTGGCTCAAACCCAAGAAAAAAAACATCACACCGCTGGCTTACGAGTTCGTCGTAAGCGTGCAGACCGACGTCGGCTGTCGCCGTGAATCGAATGAGGACGCGGGCAGGTGTGTCAAACCGCATGACCCCGAACTGCTGTCCAACAAAGGTGTGCTGGTGATGGTCGCCGACGGCATGGGCGGATACGCCGCAGGCGAGGTGGCAAGTCGCCTGGCGGTGGACGTCATCAGCCGCGCCTACTACGAGGAGAAGGTGACTGCACCCGTCGCCTTGAAGAAAGCGTTTGAGCAAGCCAATCGCGCCATTTATGAACAAGCGCGCAAGGACGAAACTCTCAAGGGCATGGGGACGACCTGCACTGCTCTGGTGCTGCAGAACAGGTCCGCCTTTGCCGCGCACGTCGGGGACAGTCGACTTTATCTCGTGCGCGACGACGCCATCTATCAACAGACCGAAGACCACTCGGCGGTGCGGGAGATGGTCAAACGCGGTCTTCTCAGCGTCGCGGAGGCGCAGCGCCACCCCGAGCGCAACGTGCTTGTGCGGGCGATGGGACGACATCCTAACGTAGAAGTCGTGGTGTGGGAGGAGCCGCTGTCCGTCTGCGCGGGTGATCGGTTTCTGTTGTGTTCCGACGGGCTGCACGACCTCGTGACCGACGAGGAAATGAAACAAGCGGTGCTTGACAACGACCCGCCCGCCGCCTGCGAACGCCTCATTGCGCTTGCCAAACAGCGCGGCGGGCACGACAATATCACGGTCGGCGTCGTGCAGGTCCAACCCGTCGGCGAAGACGCCCCCGTGAACATGCCGAAGACGCGGCAAGTGGAGGTGAGACTATGATTGGCAAGAAAGTGCGCGAATATACCATCATAGCCAAAATTGGTGAAGGGGGGATGGGCCAGGTGTTCCGCGCCGAGGACAACCTGAAGCGGAACGTGGCGATTAAACTGCTCCATCGGGACCTCATGCAGGATAGCCAGAAACTCGAACGCTTTCAGTCCGAAGCCATCACGCTGGGGAAACTGAACCATCCCAACATCGCCACCTTGTATGCCTTCTTTGAGCATGAGGGGGATTGGTATATGGTTATGGAGTTCGTGGACGGCGAGACGTTCGAGAGCCTCATCAAACGGCAGGGGGCGATGCCCGCCCGCCGCGCGCTAGAACTGCTCGACCAAGCGCTCCAGGGGTTGGAGCACGCCCACGCCAAGCAAGTCATTCACCGCGACATCAAGCCCGGCAACCTCATGCTCAACTCCGCTGGACTTGTGAAAATCACCGACTTCGGCATCGCGCGCATGTTGGGAACGAAGCGCATGACGCAAACGGGAACGCTCATCGGCACGTTAGAATACATCTCCCCCGAACAGGTCAAGGGGGGCGAACCCGACGAACGCTCGGATATTTACGCGCTGGGTGTGATGTTTTACGAGATGGTGACGGGGCGCGTGCCGTTCAGCAGCGTGAGCGAGTTTGAAATCATGCGCAAACACCTCGAGGAGAAGCCCCCCCCGCCGCGCACCCTTCAGCCCGGCTTGCCTGTTGAGGTGGAACGCATCATCCAGAAGGCGCTGGAGAAAGACCCAGCGGCGCGATTTCAGACGGCGCGGGAAATGCGTAAGATGGTGCAACAGGCATTGGCGCATCTGCCGCAGGAAGCGGCAGCGCCCGCTACGCGCCTGGCGGAGACGCCGACGCTCAGCGGACGCGCGCCCGCGCAGAAGGGGTTCAGTCCCAAACTCCTCGTTGGCGGCGGCGCGGCGGCAGCGGTCATTCTCATCGTCGCGGGCGCGGTCGTCATGGGCGGGGGGAAAAAGCAAGATACAACCCCGTCGCAGGATTCCACGTCCCGCACGACCGTAACAAGCGAGAAAAAGGAGAATCCTCCGCCGACGGTGACAGGCAGTGACCAACCCAGCAACTCTCAGGAGGACGTTGCCAAGAGCGAGACGCCGAAAAAAGAGGAGTCAGGGGCGTCGGATGCGGGGACTTCCCCCGCCGTCAATCCCAACGCCGCGCCGGTGGTCGTCAAGAAGTTTGTCACCGAGAAGATCCCTTTCAAGACGGAAACGCGGATGACTGACGACTTGCCGCGCGGTCAGCAGAAGGTGAAACAGGACGGACAGCCCGGCGTTAAAACCATCACCGTAGAAGTCACCTTGCAAGGCGGGCGCGAAATCTCGCGCCGCACCGTGAGCGCGGAGGTCACCAAGCCGCCCGTCAACAAAATCGTGCTGGTCGGCACGGCAGCGCCCAAACGCGCCGCCGCGCCCTCGAAGCGCAAAAGCGGAGGCGGCGAAGCCTCGCTGCCGCCGAGGTTGGGTGACGATGAGCCGTCGCTGCCGCCTTCGATTGGCAGGTGAACGGTATTATCCTAAACTCTTGCGTTTTGCCCTCTCCTTTGAAAATGCCTGTCATGGCGAGCGGGGCGAAGCCGTCCCGCGCGCAGCGGATGGCTTAGCCCCGCACGCCAAGACGTTTTACTGTAGCGGGGGGGGAGAGAAGCGCGGAGCCCAAAAGTTTAGTTCATAATTACCGA
>JANWYM010000456.1 GCA_025055355.1 Abditibacteriales bacterium | reverse complement strand
CGGTGACGGTCAAGGGGTCAATCGGTCAATCGATCAATCCAACGGCGGTGCCGGTGGTGTTACGCGACCCGGTGGACGATTCGTTCGCGCGCGACATCATGGGACGGGGCGACATCGCCGACGTGGAGGCGGCGGCTAACGACACGTCGCTCTACCTGTGCATCAACCTCGACAAGGACGCGAGCGGGCAGATGGTTTACGACGTCGCGCTGCACGGCATCGGCATGCAACGGGGCAGAGTGCACATCGCGAAATACACGGTTCGTTTGCAACCGCCCGACCGCGTGAAGGTCCTCAACGTGAACGGGATAGAATCCGTCGAAATCCCCGCTGACCTCCACTTCAAGGCGCACGGCAGAAGCCTGCGCCTTGAAGTGCCACGCTCCCTACTGGGTAACGCGCGCGTTGTCCTGCTCGCTGTGTCCAGCACGTTTCACGGGTTGACGGTAGACAAGACGGCTTACAAAGTTTTGCGTCTGTCCAAATGAGCAGTCAACAGGTCAATTGTTCAATGGGATTGTTGACGCAGGGGCTTGACTAATTGGCGCAACCGTTCCGACTCCCCGCTGACATTGTGACGGTGAAATTTTGCCCTCCGATGCAGAATGACCCTCTCCCCGAAGCAAGTTCGGTGGAAGGGCTGAACGGTGACCTAATTCATTCACCAAACTTTTGCGTTTTGCCCCTTCCTTCGAGAATGCCTGTCGTCGTGGCGAGCGGAGCGAAGTCATCCCCGGCGGAGGGGATTGCTTCGCTCCGCTCGCCATGACGGGCAAGAAGGGATGGCTTCACTGCGCTCGCCATGGCGTTTTCCTGCAGCGGGGAGGGGGAGAAGCGCGAAACGCAAAAGTTGAGTGACTCAGTGACTAACCCCGTGCCTCGGCGCATCCTGCGTAACTACTTTTACATCTTCCACCGCTATCCTCTCCTACTGCGGCTGGCGTTGGTGAACGTCATTGCTGAGATGGGCTGGGCGATGATCTTCCTGCCGCTGCAGTTTTACCTGGTCAACGAACTCCGATACGACGTGCGCCACTTTAGTTACTGCGTGCTATCGTTCGGTCTCATTGAGGCGATAGGCAAAGCCCCGTTTGGCACGCTGGGCGATTACATCGGGCGGCGTCCCCTCATCATCGGCGCGCTGCTGATCGGTTGTCCACCCCTGTTGCTGATGAGCATGACGCCCTCGTGGGCTCTGATCGCCGTGTTCTACGGCATCACAGGATTAGCCGCCGCCGCGCTCTGGCCTACCATCAGCGCGCTGACGGCGGAAACGGTCAAGCCTGAAGACAAAGCCGCTGCAATGAGCGTGTTCAACACTTCCTATCTGATAGGCTTGGGGCTGGGTCCGCTGGTCGGGTTGAGTGTCGGTGGCACGTTCGGCAACGCGTGGGTTTTTCGGATGGCGTCGGGCGTGCTGTTGGTGGCAGCCATCGTCGCTTACGTTGTCGTGCGTGACCACCACGCAGCGCGGGACAAACCTACCAGATACGGCGACGAAAAAATCACGCTCCACGAGGTCGTCAGCGTGCTGCGCGACAGCCCTGCGCTTATCAAAATGATGCTCATCTACTTCGCCTCTCAGTTTTCCATCGCCATTGTTGGCGTGATGCTGGGCGTTTACATTGAACACGCCTACAAGATCCCCGAGGCGCGGCAGCCGATGCTGTTCATCCCTGCTGCCGTCCTCGTCGTGGGTGTGGCACTGCCGTTGGGACGGTTGAGCGACAAGTGGGGACGCCCCTCCGCCGTCTGTTTGAGTTATCTGTTGGGCGCGGTGGGCATGGGGTTGCTCTTTTGGTGCGTCAACCTCTACGTCGCCCTGGTGTGCGTGGCGCTGTTAGGTGTGTCCTACGCCTTGGGTGTGCCTGCGTGGTTGGGGCTGACGAGTCTGCACGCGCCACGCCACAGACAGGGACAAGCTATCGGCTTGATGAACACCGCCCAAGGCTTCGGCTTGGTCGTCGGCATCCTCTGCGGCGGGATGCTCTATGACCGCTTTAAAGACACTCTACCGGAGATCAACTTCCTCGTCTCCAGCGAGGTGTTGACGCTCTGCCTGTTGGCATCCCTCCTGTTGGTGCGCGAACCGTCGCCGAAGTCCCTCTCCGCTGCGCCAGCAGCAGAGAGCGCGGAGGCACGTTCCGACGCACTTGACGGCGCAGCGTCGGGGTGCTATATGAATGAGTGAGAAGTTGGCAGTGAGGATAACGCGTCTCTAAGGAAGTTCCGCGGGTGATGATGTTCTCGTCGCGGTAGCGCATCATCCTGCGGCGCACCACGCCGCATGAAAATGACCGAACGAGAGGGTGAGGCTCCCGCCAAACCGTTGGCTCGGCTGGGGCGTCGCCCTCTCCGGGGTGCGTTCATTTGCAAGGGAATCATCTACGTCTCCAAGGAGACACTCCGTCGGATGAAATCGTCCTCGTCGTCTTCGTCGTCGGTCTTGACGATCCGAGGGCGGGGAAGACGAGGAGGGCGACGACGATTTTCGGGGGAGATTCTTATGAACCTGAAACTCCTTCTTGCTCGCGCGCAAACGCGCCGGGAGTTCTTCAAACGTTCAGGCGTCGGTTTGGGCGCAATCGCTTTGGCAACGTTGCTTGAGCGGGACGGCGTGCTGGCAAACACGCAAGGTGCACGCCCCCCGACGCCGCATCCCCTCGCGCCTAAGCCGCCCCACTTTCCCGCCAAGGCGAAGAGCGTCATTTACCTGCACATGTCCGGCGCGCCGCCGCAGCAGGACCTGTTTGACTACAAACCGAAACTGAACGAACTGAACATGCAACCCTGCCCGGAGTCGCTGATGAAGGGACAGCGGTTCGCGTTCATCAAGGGGCATCCGAAGATTCTGGGCTCGCCGCACAAGTTCAAACAGCACGGGCAGAGCGGCGCGTGGGTCAGCGAGTTGCTGCCGCATTTTAGTGAGGTGGTGGACGAGGTCGCGTTCATCAAGTCCATGCACACCGACCAGTTCAACCACGCGCCCGCTGAGTTGTTTATCTACACGGGTTCGCCATTCGCAGGGGGCGCGGCGATGGGGGCGTGGATCACTTACGGGCTGGGTTCGGAGAGTCAGGACCTGCCCGGCTTTGTTGTCCTCATCAGCGGCGGCACCGACCCGACAGGCGGCAAAGCGCTGTGGAGCACGGGGTTTCTACCGTCGGTCTATCAAGGCGTGCAGTGCCGCACGGTGGGCGACCCGATCCTGTTCGTCAACAACCCCAGGGGCATGGACCGCGACGTGCGCCGCCGTAGCCTCGACGCGCTGCGCCAACTCAACGAGTTTGAACTCAAGCAGTTCGGCGACCCCGAAACGCTCACGCGCATCGAGCAGTATGAACTCGCCTTCCGCATGCAAATGTCCGTGCCGGAGGTCACCGACCTCAGCAAAGAACCCAAATACATCCTCGAAATGTATGGCGCGGAGCCAGGCAAGGCGTCGTTCGCCAACAACTGTCTGCTGGCGCGGCGGCTGGTGGAGCGCGGGGTGCGCTACGTGCAACTCTACGACTGGGGTTGGGACACGCACGGCACCAGCGCGGGCGACGACATCGTGACCCAACTGCCCAAGAAGTGCAAAGAGATGGACCAACCCGTCGCTGCTCTCCTCAAAGATTTGAAGCAGCGCGGGCTGCTCGATTCAACGCTGGTGATTTGGGGCGGCGAGTTCGGCAGAACCTCAATGAACGAAGAGCGCGGCGGCTCCAAGTTCTTGGGGCGCGACCACCATCCCCACTGCTTCACCATCTGGTTGGCGGGCGCGGGCATCAAAAAAGGCGTAACCCTGGGCGCCACCGACGAGTTCGGCTATTTCATCACCGAAAACCCCGTCAGCGTCCGCGACTTGCAAGCGACCATTCTGCACCTGCTCGGACTCGACGCGTGGAAACTGACCTACCCGTATCAAGGCTTGCAGCAGCGGCTTATCGGACCAGAAGGGGAGGCGAAGGTGCGGACGGAGATACTATCAAGTTAGCACGTTGGCATGTTAGCACGTTGGCAGGTTGGCAGGTTGGCACGTTGAC